>JBFIJP010000005.1:0-31556 GCA_041600695.1 Thermoplasmatota archaeon
ACCGCTCCCCGCCGCAGCCGATGATGGGAGGAGTTCCCCGCGCAGGCGGGGATGGCCCTCACGCTCCAGTAAGTCCTGCAACCCTTGTCCGAGGAGTTCCCCGCGCAGGCGGGGATGGCCCCTGCCGATCTTGTTCCAGGGCGACATGGTGCGCGCGAGTTCCCCGCGCAGGCGGGGATGGCCCTTGATCGTGACGGTGCCAGCTGGCAACTCGAACGCGAGTTCCCCGCGCAGGCGGGGATGGCCCTACGCCCCAGGCGGCAGAGGCTCCAACTCGAAGGAGAGTTCCCCGCGCAGGCGGGGATGGCCCCGGTTTTTGAGCGGTGGCGATCGGCTCTTGAGTGAGAGTTCCCCGCGCAGGCGGGGATGGCCCTGGCAACGAAAAACAAACGACGACCTATTCAAAGAGAGTTCCCCGCGCAGGCGGGGATGGCCCTTGTTCTTCGTCGCGCTGCGCGCTCCGGCAAGGGAGAGTTCCCCGCGCAGGCGGGGATGGCCCCACGGCCGCCTACTCCCCAGCACCGGCAGTCATCCCCCGTCCGACCACCATCAACGCGGGCGCCGCTGCTGCGGCGGCGATGGCTCCAAAGGCAAAGGTGGCCCAGGCGCCGACGTGGTCCCAGAGGAGGCCTGCGGCGATTCCGCCTGCGAGGGTGGCGGCGCCTGTGACGCCGTGGTAGAGGCCGAGGCGGGTTGCGCGGGCGCTGGAGCCGGCGAGGTCGGCGGCCAGGGCTCGGCCGGTGGCGTCGACGGCTGAGTAGGATGCGCCGAGGATGATGAAGGCGGCGATGATGGCGGGGCCGGGGGCGAGGATGAGGAGGGCTGCTGCGGCTGAGGCGAGGTAGCCGGCGGCGAGGATGGGGGTTCGTCCGATGCGGTCGGTGAGGGCGCCGATGGGGTAGGAGAGGGCAAGGTAGACGGCGTTGAAGAGGGCGTAGAGGGCGATGGCGCCCGTGATGGAGCCGACGGTGTCGCTGGCGCGCACGAGGTAGAAGAGGTAGCTGATGTTTCCGAGGTTGTAGAGGGCGCTGACGGCGAGGTAGGTCCGGAATCGGGGTGATGCGGGTTCGTCGGCGGTGGGGCGGTTGCTGTGGGGGAGTTGTTGGATTTCGTGCACGCCCGCCAGGGGGATGATGGTGAGGAGTCCAATGCCGGCTCCCACGAGGACGATGGTGGCGGGGCTGGCTCCCAGGGCCGCTGTGGCTGCCAGGGCGATGGCGGTTCCGACGAGGGCGCCTGCGGTGTCGGCGGCTCGGTGCAGTCCGAAGGCGCGGCCTCGTTGGGAGGCGGGGGCGCTTTCGGCGAGCAGTGCGTCGCGGGGCGCGGTTCGCAGTCCTTTGCCGACTCGGTCGCTAGCGCGGAAGGCGAGGCTGGCTCCCCAGCCGGGTGCCAGGGCGATGCCGATGCGTGAAAGGGCGGCCAGGAGGTAGCCGGTGAGGATGAGGGGTTTGCGCCGCCCGGCGCGGTCGGACAGGCGTCCTCCGACGACTTTGACGGCGTGGCCCAGGGCGTCGGTGGCTCCGCCGACGATGCCGAGGCCCAGTCCGGTGGCGCCTTGGGCCAGCAAGAGGAACGGGAAGACCGCCATCAGCATCTCGCCGGAGACGTCGGCGATGAAGCTGGCGGCGGCCAGCAGGAGGACGTTGCGCCAGCCGGCAGGCAGGCGTTGGCGGGCCACGGCGCGGCAGCGGAGCCGGCGGGATAAGGGCCCCCAAACGCGGCGGTCCGGGTACGGCCACCAGACCCCCCTCGCCCCTGGGAACGTGTGGCCGAGAGTTCGCAGAACGAGGAGCTGCTTTTCGGCGCAATCGGACCCGCCCCTATTCAGGCAAGATAAATATAGTAGATCCATTGAGCGGGCGCCATGGATCGTTCCAAATGGTTGGCAATCGCGTTTTTCGTTTTCATGCTAACACCCACGCCGGTTTTGTCCGACGTAACGGAGCATAACGGCGAGACCAAGTTCACCGCGAGCGACGCCGCGGGCTTCGACTCCATGGGCTACAGCGTAGCCGTTGACGGCGACCGCGTGCTCATCGGATCTCCCTGGGACGACGACGCCGGCACCCGCAGCGGCAGCGCGTACCTGTATGAGGTGAACCCCGCGGGCGGTTGGACGGAGACCAAGCTGACGGCCAGCGACGCCGCATCCTTCGACGATTTCGGCTACAGCGTGGCCCTCGACGGCGACAGGGTCGTCGTCGGCGCCCACCAGGACGACGTCAGCGTCGGCAGCGCGTATCTCTTTGAGCCCAATGGCGCCGGCGGCTGGTCCCAGACCACGAAATTGACCGCCAGCGACGGCGAGCGCGTCGACCGGTTCGGCAGGAGCGTGGCCGTGTCTGGCGACCGCATCCTAATCGGAGCCCACTGGGACGATGACAACGGCGCCAACAGTGGCAGCGCCTACCTGTTCGAGCCCACCACGGGAGGAACCTGGACCGAGACCAGGAAATTCGTGGCAAGCGACGGCGCCGCCGGCGACGAGTTCGGTGACAGCTTGGCCATCGATGGCGATCGCGTGCTCATCGGGGCCTGGGGCACCGACGACCATGGCAGCAACAGCGGCAGTGCCTACCTGTTCCAGATCGACCCCCTGGGGGCTTGGACCGAGACGAAGATCATCCCGACCGACAGCGGCGCGGGCGACCAGTTCGGCTGGAGCGTGTCCGTGTCTGGCGACCGCCTCCTCATCGGGGCTGACCACGACGCCGACAACGGCTTCCAAAGCGGCAGCGCATACGTGTTCGAGCTGGATGCCTTGGGCGCCATGACCGAGACCAAGATCACGCCGAGCGACGGCGCCCAGAGCGACAACTTCGGTCACAGCGTGGCCGTTGATGGCGACCGCCTCCTTGTCGGAGCCTGGGATGACGACGACAATGGCTACCGGAGCGGCGGCGCCTACCTGTTCGAGGCGGACGGCGCAAGCGGCTGGACGGAGACCAAGTTCATCGCTGGCGACGGCGCCGTGTCGGACCGCTTCGGCTGGAGCGTCGACATTGGCGGCGACCGCGTCCTGATTTCGGCCCCCTGGGACGACGACGACGGCAACGACAGCGGCAGTGCCTACCTCTACACGGTCGGCTGTTTGCCAGCGTCCCTGCCGCTTGTGTCCGGCGTGACGGCACCGGGCGGACTTTCCAAGCTGACCGCCAACGACGGCGCGGCTGGCGATGCCCTGGGCTGGAGCGTGGCCGTCGATGGCGAGCGTATCCTGATGGGAGCCCCGCAAGATGACGAAAGGGGCAACAACCGCGGCAGCGCATACCTGCTGGAGCCGGACTGCGGCGGAGGTTGGACCCAAACGAAACTCCTGGCCAACGACGGCGTCGCAGACGACCGCTTCGGTTCGGCAGTGGCCATCAACGGCGACCGCATCGTCATCGGCGCCCCCGGAGACGGCGACAATGGCTTTGCCAGTGGAAGCGCGTACCTGTTTGAACGGGATGCAGCGGGCGCTTGGGTCCAGACCGAGAAGTTCCTCGCGAGTGACGGCGCCAATACGGACAACTTCGGGTCCAGCGTAGACTTGGATGGCCACCGCATCATCGTCGGAGCCCAATGGGCCAATCTGCCCAACGCTCGCTACAGCGGCAGCGCGTACCTTTTCCAGCAGAACGCCGCAGGCCTATGGGTCGAAACGAAGTTCACCGCCAGCGACGCTGCGGAGCGAGACGGGTTCGGCCGCAGTGTTGCCGTTGATGGTGAGCGCATCCTCATCGGAGCTTTCGGTGACCAGGACGCCGGCCGAGGCACCGGAAGTGCCTACATGTTTGAGTCGGACCCGCTTGGCACGTGGAAGGAGACCAAGCTCATGGCCAGCGACGCCGGCCCGGGCGCCTTCTTTGGCTGGGGCGTGGACCTGTCCGGCGACCGCGCCGTGATTGGAGCCCCAGGAGCCGTGATCCGAGGCGACGCCACGGGCACCGCGTACCTGTTCGAACGCAACCTGTTGGGCGACTGGGCTCAGACGCTACAGGTCACCGCTAACGACCGTGCCGCCGGCGACAGGTTCGGCCACATCGTGGCCGTCGATGGCGCCCGGTTCATCATCGGAGCCGCCGAAGACGACGACAATGGGTTCAACACGGGCAGTGCGCACATGTTCAACCTGGATGGCTCCAGTACATGGGTTGGTACCAAAATCCTCCCTCGCGAAGGCGAAGACGGCGACCAATTCGGCTACAGCGTGGCCGTGGGCGGCGACCGCGTCGTCATCGGCGCTCCGTGGGACGACGAAAAGGACGTCGACGCTGGCAGTGTCTATCTGTACGATGCTCGCTGCCTGCCGGTGTCTCTGGCTCTGCCTTGCGGAGGGATGACCTGGGACGACGGGACCGACCTGAGCGCGAGCGATGCTGCTGCCGGCGACAGGTTTGGCTACAGCGTCGCCGCCAGCGGCGAGCGTCTGCTCATCGGGGCATACGGGAACGGAGACCGCGGACCCTTCAGTGGCAGCGCGTATCTCCTTGAGTCGGATGGCCTGGGCGGCTGGACGGAGACGAAGAAATTCACCGCGAGCGATGGTGCCCGAGCCGACGTGTTCGGCTACAGCGTGGCCATCGACGGGGATCGAGTCCTCATTGGAGCGTACCAAGACGGACCCGGCAGTGCCTACGTGTACGAGCTGGACGCATTGGGTGGATGGACGGAAACCAAGCTGACCCCCGGCGGCGGCATCGCCCCGGGCAGCTCCTTCGGGTGGAGTGTGGCCATTGACGGCGACCGGATCCTGATCGGCGCCTACACCGACAGCCCCAGCGGCTACGCCAGCGGCAGTGCCTACCTGTTTGAGCTGAACGGCGCCGGGGTCTGGACGCAGACCCACAAATTCACTGCTGCCGACGGCGCCACCTACGACTACTTCGGCGAAAGCGTTGACATCAGCGGCGACCGCGTTGTCATTGGAGCCTTCAACGACGGCGACAACGGCTTCGGCAGCGGCAGTGCATACGTTTTCGAGCCAAACGGAGCCGGAGGATGGTCCGAGACCAAGATCTTGCCCAGCGACCCCAGTGAGCGAAGCAATTTCGGTGGGAGTGTCGCCGTCGATGGCGACCTGGTCCTCATTGCAGCCGAAGCCGACGGTACCGCAGGGCTAGGACGCGGCAGCGCCTACCTGTTTGAGCCCAACGGCGCAGGCGGCTGGACTGAAACGAAGAAGATCGTCGCCAGCGACGCCGCCAACGGCGACTATTTCGGCCGGAGCGTGGCCGTAGCCGGCGACCGCCTGCTCATCGGAGCATTCCGGGACGACGTTGACGGGCCAGACAGGGGCAGCGCGTACCTGTTCGAGGCCAGTTCCTCGGGCGGCTGGAGCGAAACCAAGTTCACCGCTAGCAACGGCGCCGACTACGACCAGTTCGGCTGGAGCGTGGCCCTAGCCGGCGACCACCTCGTAATGGGTGCACCTAGCGCCGACACGCATGGAGACAAGAGCGGCACGGCCTACGTGTTCAGCGCTCGTTGCCTGCCGGGGTCCCTGCCCGCACTGTTCCCCAGCGGCTGCTGACGGAGTACGCTGGCCGACAGCGGCCGGGTTCGTTCTCATCGGGGCAGCGGGAAACCGCTGAACCTGGTGAGGGCGGCCCGGCCGGCCCTCGGCTTGGTGCGGGCACGCGCCACAACGCGTGCGCAAGAGTCGGCCGGAGTGATCGCGGCGTCGCTTGGGCCCCCGGCCGGCGGCCTCCCATGGCCCCGCCAGGCGCCAGCAGAGCCGGCGCTTTTGATAACAGATAGATCTCGCCAATGACGTTAAAGGTGAGCAGGAACCGTTTCGGGTATGCACCGCCTGGCGCTGCCGACACTTGCATTACTGATGGCAATCGGGTTGCCCACTGGGGCCGACGAAACGCACGTCATCCAGCACGAACTGGTGCTTCGCCCCATCGGAACCGAAAACCACAGTTTCGGATTCGGCGACGGCGGCGGCAACTGCGTCATCTAGCACCCCGAAGCCATCCGCATCCGGTCCGGCAGCGTCGCGGCCCGATGGACCGACCCCCTCCCGACGGCGATCAATCTCGCGCTCCACGCGATCGGTGACAATGCATACACCACCCCCGCCAGCGCCACCGGCCCATCCGGCGTCCAGATCGATTTCTCGGATGTCCCACAGGCAAAGGGCGACTTTGGCGGGGGCTACTTCATCGTGATCGAACCCGGCGCAGAACCCGTCCTGCTGTACCCGGCGATCGAGCTCACCATCACGCTGGAGTACCAGGGCCCCGCCAACATCGCTCCCGTCGCAACCGACGCATCGTGCGTGTTTTCGTAGGCGGCACCGACGCGTCAGCCCGTGAGCAAGGGCCTTTTCGAGGGCGCCCCTTGTTTGGGGCATGGCCGCCCCCGTCGTCCATTTCGAGATACACGCCTCCGACCCCGCCCGCTGCCGTGCCTTCTACGAGAAGACGTTGGGATGGGCTACCGGTGACGTTCCAGGAATGGAGGGGCAGTACTGGATGATGTACCCCAATGGCAGGGCTCGCCAGTCCCGCGACGAGGAATTGCCAGGGCCCGGAATCGCGGGTGGAATGATGATCCGCCAGGGCCCACCCCCAGCCGAGGGCGCGCCCGTCAATGGCTACGTATGCGTTGTCGAAATCCCTGATCTGGACAGGACCTACGGGGCCGTCAAGAAGAACGGCGGATCCATTGCGCTGGAGCCCATGGACATCCCCAACGTGGGGCGCGTGTTCTATTTCAAGGATACCGAGGGGAACATCGTTGGGGCGTTGCAGCCGGCGGTCTAGAGTGGCCGGGACAAGTACACGGTCTCCCTGCACGGCGCAACGTAATCGGGCTCGAACTCCTCGAATCCCAGCGATCGGTACAGCTCGGTTGCCGCCGCCATCGCTGCGGTAGTGTCCAGCACCATGACAGCGTGGCCATCCGCGCGTGCCCGATCCATGATGGCCATCGCCAGGGCGCGGCCAAGGCCGTGCCCCCTGTGCCGGGGGGAGACAAACATGCGCTTCATGCGAGCGCGGCCGTCACCCCAGGGTTCGTAGGCAACGCAGCCGGCGACCTCGCCGTTGATGTCGGCCACGAGCAGGGCGCCGCTTGCGTAGAAGGTCCGCGCTTGGCGGCCCTCGGCGGCGACATCCTGGTCGCCCAAGTCAAAGGCGAAAGCTTCCTGGTATTCGGCGAAGAGATCTGCAATCCGGTCGTCGTCGGCAGGCGCCGCCGGCCGGACGTGGGGGCCGGACACGCCCTGTGCAGTGCGTCGCGCTTGATGGACTTGTCCGCATCTTGGCAACCATCAAGTACGCCGGGCCGGCTGCCGTGGCCATGCGAATCGCCTTGCTGGCCGTCTTCCTCCTGCTGCCCTCGGCAGGGGCCCAGCCTGTCGTAGACCAATTGGCTGACGGACGGGTTGCGACGGCCGAGCTATGGGTCAATCTGGACCGACTCTCCATCATCTTGCCGCCAGGCGGCGAGGAGACCTACCGAGTCGTCTTTGCGGGCGAAATTGAGTGCCCCCTGCAAACGGCGCCTAGGGACCTCAAACTCTACATGTCTTCGGGAGCCGCGACGACGTTCAGTTCAGCCAGGCAGAACTACACGCTACAGAAGTCAGAGCCCAACAACATGTCCTGGGCCTGGGAGCAAAGCGACGGCTCGGCGTTTTCGATCAAAGGCAGCTTCAGGGTTACGTTGACGAGCGAGGGCCCCCCCGGTCAACTGCACGCAGAACTCCTGCGCTGGACGACGATGAACATGTTCGGCGACGACGGTTGCGACGCCGATGGCTACGACTTCCCGATGGTAAGCGACGCCCTCGCGCTGGCCATGCAGCCGAGCCCCATCGAGCTTGAGGAGGCCTCCAGTCCCGGCGCCGGCTGGACGCTGGGCGCCCTGGCTTTGCTCGGCGCGGTCGCTTGGACCCGGCGACGGTGAAGCGACGCGGAGCAGGCGCGATTGGAGGCTAGCCACCATTGCCATTTTTGTGGATAATTCGGCAACGCTGGAAAAGTGCCAAGATCGGCCGCCGAGATGACGAGCCGGGTGGTATCATGAATAAGATTCCTGTGATTCTGCTTGCCTTGGCTCTCCTGACGCTTATCCCGGCAAACGTGGAAGGCGAACGAATTGTTACGATCAAGTGCCAGTTCATGGGCGACGACGGCGACTGGATCTGGGTCGACGCCACATTCGGGTATGTGACGATCCCGTTCGTCGGGTCGGTCTATGTACCCAAGTCGGTCGACCACGACAGCCGCACCTGCAACATCGGCTGATGGCTTCGTTCAGCCGAGCTGCACCGGTTCGCCAGCCCATTTGAAAAGCAGCGCCCAACTAGCGTGGCGCGTGCCCTTCGATGTCCAAGACAACACGTTCCTGCTGGCCGGCCCGGTCAAGATTCACCCGCGCGTCCGAGAGGCGATGGCGCGCCCGGCGATGGCGCACCGCAGCCCCGAGTTTGGCGCGGTCAATGCGCGCCTGTTCGACGGCCTTCGCAAGTTGATTGGCACCAAGCATGTTGCCGTCTTGGCTGGCAGCGGAACGGCGGGCATGGACGCCGCCATTTCGAACCTCGTCAAGTGGGGCGACCGCGCCATCGGCCTAGACAATGGCAAGTTCGGTGAGCGCATGGCGGACCTGGTGGAGCGATACGCTGGCCCCAGCGCCGTTCGCCTGACATCCGAATGGGGCGGCGGGCACGACCTCGACGCCCTGGCAGCGGCGTTGGAGGAGGGCGACACAAAGGCCGTCGCCTTCACGTTGAACGAGACCAGCACCGCCGTCATGAACCAGGGCAAGGAAATCGCCGCCCTGTGCCGGAAGCACGACGCCCTGTGCATCGCGGACACCATCACCGCCACCGGCAGCGCCCCCGTGGACTTCGACTGGGGCCTCGACGTGTCCATCATGGGCAGCCAGAAGTGCATCGGCGGCCCCAGCGGCCTCGCCTTCGTCGGTGTCTCCCAGCGCGCCTACGAACACCTGGACTCCCCCGGCTACTACCTCGATCTGAAGAAGCACATCGACCGCGCACACAAGGACAACCAGACCCCGTACACGGCGGCGGTCCCCCTGCACCTGGCCTGCGTGGAGGCGCTCGACATGGTCTTCGCCGAAGGCCTGGACGCCCGCTTCGCCCGCACCCGCCGCCTGGCCGATGCGTGCCGCGCCGCCGCCGAGGCGGCCGACCTGGAACTCGCAGCGCAGCCCGGCTTCCGCAGCGACACGGTGACCGGCATCCGCTACCCCGAGGGCATTGAGGACAAGAACATCCGACCCCGCCTGAAGGAGGACTACGGAGTCGTCGTCGCGGGCGCCCAGGCCCAATGGAAAGGCAACGTGTTTCGCATCGGCCACATGGCCCAGACGACTTGGGCGGAACTGGCCGGCGGATGGGCGGCCATTGAGGCAGCCTTTGCCCAGGCGGGGTCGCCAAGGCCCAGGGGCGCCGCCGTCGCGGCGATGATGGATTACTGCTGAGTGCCGGCGGCAGGTGGCCGCCAGGTTCGGACCGACCCACCAAAATGAATTATGGGGCTTCGGGCTGGCTCCGTTGCGTGCGCGCGACGGATGAACCGGACAGCCGACTGCTCCTGGCGATGGTCTTGGGGGTCGCCGCTGCCTTCGTGCTCGTTACCCTCATGGTGGCGGCGGACACGCGCACCGGTGACCTGGACGAGGACCGCGTCGGGCATACGATTCGTGCGGCGATTCCTGCCCTCATTGGCGCTTCGCTGCTCCTGGCCTGGGCCTTGACAGAGGTGCCTCCGGGCCTGCGCCTCGGCCTCGCGTTCACGGCCCTCGGCCTCGTGACGCTGTACCCGTTCCTGCTCACGGACTCGCCCTGGTGGGCCATCGGGCTCGCCATGGCCCTGCACGTCCTGGCCTTGATCCTCCGGACGGCGCCCCCGATTCGTATCGGCATCGCTGTGCTCGGCATGCCACTCCTGATCCAGGCGGCTTACCGGGCCGACCTTGGCCCCTACAATCCGCTCGTCGCGGGCCTTGCGCTGGGCGCCCACCAGGCCCTCCTCTGGCTGCTCCTGCCGGACGGGGCCTGGCGGCGCGTTCCCAACGCCGCGCTCCTGGCTGGCACCGCGCTGCTGGGCCTGGCCGCCCTGTACAGTCTGACGCAGGCCCTGGAGTGGGACCGCGCTGCCGCCGCCGCTGCCAGCGCCCTGCTTGCTGCCGGGCTCATGCTGCTGCCCCGCAGTCGGCTCTCCGGCGCATCGATCAGCGGCATCCCGGTGCCGCCCATCCCGGGCCCGGCCAAGCGCAATTCCTGACGAGACACGGACGCGGGCGCCGAGCGGCGGCGGCCCACCGCGCCAAACTGGAAGGGCGCGAAGGGCGCCGGATCGCCGCGAACCCGACGAGTCAGAGCGCGGCCACAATGGACTCCCGCCAGGGGCTGCGGGCAGAACTGGAAGCTGCCGTTGCCGCTGGCGCGCCGATGATACCCGCCGTGCTAATCCGACGCACGCCGATGCTTGACCGGCAAGGCTCATGTGTACGGCCCGCGCAGCGCCATGTAATGGATGCCCGTGAGGCCCGCGTGGCCCTTCGCGAAGCGCGACGCTGGAACCAGGCTGGACTCATCGATGAAGCGGCCCTGGCACAGATCGAAGCCAGCTACAAGGCCGACGCATCCCGATCGGGCGACAGCCGGTCAGCAGGTGCCACCGCCGTGTACGGATTGGCCGGCATCCTGCTGGGAGCGGCCGCGCTCGCATTGGTCATGCTGCTGGACACCACCGAAACCGCCGGCAGCCTCATCTGGCTGGCCCTCGGGGCCGCCGCCGCCGTCGGCGGCGTGGCTCTGGCTTTCATTCGCCAGGACGACCTGTCGGACGCTTTCTTCGTGGCCGCCCTCATTCCCCTCACGGCCATGTCCTTCCCATACACGGCCCTTGCCGACGGCTTGTCCATCGTCTCGATCCTGGCACCCGTCGCCCTGCTGGCCACGCGCCTGGGCCGTGGGCTTCCACCCATCGCCGCCACGGCGGCCTACATGGTGGCCACGGGTGTGGCCGTCGACAAGCTGGAACTGACGAATTCCAACGGCGAACTGATCTGGGCAAGCCTGGCGACAGCATGGCTTGTGTTGCTGGCCATCATCAACGTCGTCAAGCGGGACACCCTGCCAAGCGTCGCGCTCGCCCTGGCCGTCGTCGGACTCACCCCATCCTACATCATGTACCTGTTCGAGGGCTTCGACCCCAGCTTCCGCGGCGGCATCGAAATCTTCCTCGGCATCGCCATGCTGGCGATCCTCATGGCCGGCCTGGCCATCCGGGAGCGGGGCATCGTCGTCGGCGCCGCCGTCGTCCTGGCAGTCGACGCCATCGTGTTTGCCTTCGACGTCGGCGGCCTCGCACTGGGCCTGTCGGTACTCATTGGAACAGCCATCGCACTGCTCGTGCTCGCCGCCACCGTCCTCAGGCGGGACCCGATCGCCGCCTAGCGCCACCGCCGGGCGGCGCACGCCCGGCCGGCGGCGGCCTTCGCGTCGTTCAAGTCCCCCGGCCGACTCCCGGACCCGTGGAGCGCAAGCGCCTCGGCTGCCTCGTCATCGGAGACGAAATCCTGGCCGGACACGTGCACGAGTCCAACAGCCACTGGCTGGCCAACGAACTCAAGGCCATGGGCATCACCCTGGCCCGGGTGGAAATCTGCACCGACGAACTCGGCGACATCGAGCGCAGCGTCCGCCGGTTCCTGTACGACCTGGACCTGGACTACGTGATCACCTCGGGCGGCCTGGGCCCGACGCCAGACGACCGGACCATGGAGGGCATCGCCCGCGCCCTCGGCGTCCCCCTGGAACGCGACCCCACCCATGTCGAATGGATGCGTGAGCGCGTCCGCTTCGGCCACCAACTCGGCTACTTCAACAGCCCCGAGCCCAACGAAGGCATCCTCAAGATGGCCGACCTCCCACGGGGGGCGGAGGCCATGCCCAACAACATCGGCACCGCGCTGGGAGCCATCATCACAGCCGGGCCCAAGCCAACGCGTCTCTTCACCCTGCCCGGCGTACCCGGCGAATTCGTGCGCATGTTCAACGAATCCATCCGACCCCTCCTCGAAACCGGCGAACCCAGCCACATCGCAGAACTCGTCCTCTACTCCGAGGAAAGCCGCTTCTACGAGATCCTTCGGGACCTTGAGCAGGAATTCCCCCACGTCACCATCGGATCCTACCCGCAGCGCGGCCACATCCTCATCCGGGCAACAGGCCCCCCAGACCTCGCCCGGGCAGTCATCGACCGAATGCGGGAGGCAGGGGCCGCATACCTGGAACCGAACGCGAGGCCAAAGCCTAGGCCTGAGCGGTAGGCGCCGAGAGCGGCGCTGACACGACGACATCCGGACGCGGTAGAGGTGCCTGGGGAACGGCGTCGTGCAGTTTCAGCCTGTCCTCGGATCAAGGCTAGAACCATCACGGTTCGCAGAAATGGTTGTCCCATGTTGTCACCGTCCCGGGCCCTTCTGCGGTCTTCCAGATGTTTACTCCCAGGGGCAGCACCTCATGGCCTCGCTCAGCCCAGGTCATTGGCGCTGAAAACCTTCCAACGCCCGCTGTAACCGGCACCTCAGGCGCCAGGTAGGTCAGCTCTAGATCCCACGCGGTCATGCTGGTTTCGTTGAACCAAAGATAACGCGGCCGAAGCTGATGTTCGGCCGGACCTGGCCGGGCCAGGTAGGCAAGGTCAACGCGCGACGCTCCTCCTCCATCCACGCTCCACTCGATGGCCTCGGGATTGGCAACACCCCCATTGCCGCTATGCCAATCGAAAGCTGCCAGCCGAATGTTCAGCCCGAGATCTGTTCGTAATGCGTCGACCAACTGCAGGTCGTTCGCGAAAGCCTGATGGACCAACAGTTCTGAGTTGGTGTTGGGAGTCGTGCATTGGGGAACGCTCTCCAGGATCGTTTCACCTTCAAGCAACAAGACGACGGGGCCTCGTTCGAACCCGTTCCAGGCAAACCGTTCGCACTGGTATAATTCCAGACCGAAGGCAGAGATCAGCGTGGGTGCGGGCCACCCTTCCGGCCGTTGCCGTGGAGCCAAATCGACTGGGTAGTTCAGGCCGATACCCCGCGCAGTGCATTCATTGATATCCATGGAAGTTTGCAGCGCCAGCTGCCGCGGTGCATCCGCATCGCCGGGTTCTGATCCACGGGGTTGGTCTGGCTCCGGAACCCCGGCTGTGTCGACTGCCGGCGACGATCCATACTCTGTTTCAGCACAGCCTGCCAGAAGCAGCAGGGGAAACGCCACCACGATGGCGACAATGTGGGACTCGATCATCCAACGCCTCCACCCGAGGGATGCGCGGGAGGGTGCAAGCTTGACGCCATGCAAATACCGACCCCACAGAGTGAGCCACCGTTATAATCGAACTAGTCCACCCGTTGGCCTATAGTCCGGTAACGCTGCGCAGCAGTTTTATCCGCCATAGGCCGGAAGCCTAGAACTTCCCATCCAGATCGATGTCATCTTCTTCGGGACCAAGGAAGGTATCGTACTCGGGTGTCTGGTCTTCGCCGCCGCCGATGGCAAATTGCACCGTGGCATAGAGGTCGTCGAGGCCTTCGTCCGTCAGGGCGCTCACGGGACGCAGCGTGCTGCTGACCGACATGGATTCCAGTAAGCGGGTGACGTTGGCGGCCAGTTCCCGGCTCATGGAGGGATCCTCGCCCAAGACATCGTTCTCCAGAGCCATGGGCTCCGCCGACCAGGACAATACGCGGTCGAGCTCGACGGGCGGCAGCAGGTCCGCCTTCGACAACAGGTGAACCACCGGCTCATTGAGCCGGAAATGGGTGGTGGCCGCCAGTAGCAGCTGGCTGCTGAAGCCCGTCGGCGTGCGCGCGAGGATGGGGTCGAGCAGGTAGGCGATCACGCTGTTGCCCGGGCTGAGGTTTTCAACGATGTGCTTGCCTGATTCGCGGAAAACGAACAACTCCAATTGCCCCGCCGTATCGATCAGGAGCTGTTCGGAGCGGAAGGAATCCATCTCCTCCTGCACCTCCGTCAGGTTTTGTGCGACCATGTCGGCCGCCGCCACCTGCGCGCCGTTGGGCCCCAGGTTGAATTCCTCCATGACCTCTTCCAGGCGGATGTAGTCGCGAATATCCACGTCTGGGCTGTAGGGGAGGCTCTCGGCGCCGGGGTCCAGGTTGACCAGCGTGGTGCCGAGGCCGTGCTTCTTGCACCAGCGATCGTAGGCGCCGACCAGGCTGCTCTTGCCGGCTCCCGCCGTTCCGACGAAGTAGATCGCCTTCTCGCCCTCGCCCACCCTCAGGCCTCCGGCCCCGCCGCGGCGCTGTCGGCGATGCGCTGGGCATTGGCGCGCACGGCCTTCATGTGCTTGATGCGCCGCTCGATGAGGGCCGAGGTGCCGATGTCGTGGCGAACGACCAAGTCGTCGCATTGGACATGCTTGAGGGCGGCTTCGGCGATGCGTTCGGCCTCGGCGATGGTTTCCGCCTCGCCCAGGATGGCCAGGGTGCGACTCGTAAGCGTGCTGAGGCCCCGCGATGATTCGGAGATGCTACCATAATAGACCGTGCCGCCCTCCTCGTCGATGGCTGCCTCGTCCACCTTGACGCGGGCGCCCGGGGTGGGTGTTCCATCGCCATACCCGCGAGGGACGGCGTACTTGACCACGGTGGCGTTGGGGCGGAACGTCAGCTTGCGCTTGGCGAGCTGGCCCTCCACCATGGCGCGCAGCAGCATCACGTAGTCGGTCTCCAGCAGGTGGAGAACATTCATGGCTTCGGGGTCGCCGAAGCGGGCGTTGACCTCAATGACCCGTGGGCCCTCGGCCGTGAGCATGAATTGTCCGTAGATGGTGCCAACATAGCGGGCGCCGTCCTCGTCGAGGGCGCGCACCAGTGCTTGCAGAATCGACAGGGCTTCGGCGTATTCGCCGCGGGTCAGGAATGGCAGCAGGCCGTCGGCCTGGGAGTAGCTGCCCATGCCGCCCGTGTTGGGGCCTTCGTCTCCGTCGCGCAGTCGCTTGTGGTCCTGAACGGCAACCATGGGGAGAACGGTCTCGCCGTCCGTGAAAGCCATGACCGTGAACTCCTCGCCGACGGCCAATTCCTCGAACTGGAGGGCGCCGCCGCCGGCCCCGCTGTCGAAAATCGAGCGCACGTAGCCCTTGGCGCCGTCCACGCTCGTGAAGTGGTCCCCGTACACCTGGACCCCCTTGCCGCCCGTCAGGCCAACCGGCTTGATGGCCCACACAGGGCCATGTTCGTCGAGGAAGGCCAGCGCCGGCTCAAGGGCGTCGAAGCGATGGAAGCCGAGGCGTCCAGGCACATCGTACCGCTCCATCAGTTGGCGCATGTACGTCTTGTCCGTCTCAATTCGTGCGGCGGCCTGGCTGGGACTGGCGCAGGGGATTCGTGCCTCCTGCAAGGCATCCGAGAGGCCGCATTCGAGTGGCGCCTCGGGCCCCACCACAGCCAAATCCGCGCCCTGCTCCCGCGCCCACGCAACCACGCCGGCTACATCCACCTCGTCGTGGACGAAGACGGAGCGCGCCAACGCGGCGATCCCCGGGTTTCGGTGCTTCATTACAGCTAGCAGTTCCGCGTCGGAGGTGCGGGTGATCAGGCGCGCCATGGCGTGCTCTCGAGCCCCACCGCCCACCAGTAGAACCCGAATCTCATCGCCTTTGCGTCCGTTAGGATCCTCACTCACGCCAATGCCTCCCTTGCCTCGGGCGTCGCCAGCAACTCGCTGGCGCGCGCCAGGCTCAACAATTCTA
The DNA here is from genome assembly GCA_041600695.1 of Thermoplasmatota archaeon. Classification (GTDB taxonomy): domain Archaea; phylum Thermoplasmatota; class E2; order JACPAO01; family JAHFTW01; genus JBFJVP01. Next base: position 15,753 of record JBFIJP010000005.1, read on the forward strand.
CCCCTTCGGCGGCAAGCGCCTCTGCGCCGCCGGATTCGCGGTCCACGACCACAATGGCCAGGTCCACGGTGGCTCCCGCCTCTCTCAGCACGCGCACCGCCTCGACGGTGGAACCACCCGTGGTGGTCACGTCCTCGACCACGAGGACCCGCAGGCCGCGGGGGTCGCGGCCCTCGATGCGGCGGCCCGTGCCGTGCTGCCGGGCGCCCTTTCGGATGATCAACAGCGGTAGGTTGCCGGCCAGGCTCGCGGCCGTCGCCAGGGGCACGGCCCCGAGCTCCATGCCGGCCACGGCGTCGAACGGCCCCCGTTCTTGCCCGAGCTGGACCAAGTGGTCAGCAAGGAGTCGCAGCGTGCCTGGATCGGTGCTAGCGATCTTCACGTCCACGTAGTACGGGGATTTGGCACCGGAGGTGAGTGTGAAGTCACCGAACCGTACCGCACCGCACGCCAGCAGTTGCTTTGCAACAGGTGCCGTCATGGGCGGAGCCGCCGACGGGTGCGGGGTAGAAAAAGGGTGGGGGAGCCCGGAAGGTCCTGACCGGCGGCCGAGCGGATTGGGGTGGGCTGGTTGCTGCTGGCACGCCCGTCCGGCCGCAAGGTTGCGAGCCGGGCAAAGGTCAAGGGCAAGCCGGCGGGACCACCCTCCGGCAGGGGTACCCCCCTGGCAGGGCCGCACTCAGCGTGCGCAGGCCAGGCGTGCGATCACGTGATGACGATCTTGATCGTCGAGCCGTCGGAAGAGAAGTCCCACGCAACGACGCACCCGGAGCCACTGGGAACCGTTCCGGCTTCATTGCCTTCGTTGTCGTAGATGCCGACGGCCTCGCCGCCGCACGTGTCGTAGAACACGACATCCGCATCCCCGTCTCCGTCCGCGGTGAAGTCGCGCCCTCCGGCACCGGCGGGCAGTTCCACCCAGCCGCAGTCAACGCCATTGCGTCCAGTCTGGAAGGAGAGGCAGCCGTCGGCTGTCCCTCCGCCAACCACGAAACAGTGGAAGCACGCGATGGTCAACGGGATATCAGCCGAGAAGGGGAAGTCGGCGGCGGGCGCCACTTCCTCGATGGCGTCGACCACTAGGGTCTCCACGACATTGATGGAACCGTCGGTGACGTTGAACGTCACCGTGTAGTTGCCAGCCGCGGTGTAACTGAAGGTGAAGTTGAAGGGGAGCGATGTGCCCTCGGAATCGGCCACGCCATCTCCGTCGGCGTCCAGAGTCCACGCAAGATCGTCGCCGTCGGCGTCCGAGCCGGACAGTGTGAAGGTCACGTCCGCGGGGACAATGACCTGGGTGGTCGTGGCTACCAGCTCGGCCTCGGGGGGCGTGTTGGGTGCCGTGCCGTTGGCCTGCGGGGGCGGGGTGGCGCCGGTGTTGTTGGAAGGTTCCTCTTCCGGCGGGGGGGTGCTTCCACCAGTGTTGCCCGTACCACCCGTCGAGTCGGTTGGCGGCGCCTGCAGGTCGTCGGACTCCGGGTCGGGTTCGTCCGACGTGCAGCCGGAAAGAACAAGGGCAAGTGTCAGGAGACTGGCGGTAATCAGCTTCATGGGGACAACGTCGACGCCGACCTTATACCGTTTAGCCTTTGTCGTCAGCGGCCTGCTGGTTCGGCGCGCGCGGCGGACCCCACCGGTGCCGGGCAGAGGCCTAGCCGGCGGCGTAGGTGGCGCTGAGATTGCCACCCAGGCAGCTCCAGAAAGCTCCGTGGGCAACGCCCGCCGGGACTTCGCCGCTCAGCGCGCCCGCAGCATCGGCTCGGAAGGTCTCCAGGTATCCGAGGTCGGCGTCGAGGAAATCAATTCCCCACCCGCCTGCGGGGGCGTCGTCGGGAATGGTGGGCACCGTGGACGTGAACTGAGCAGAAAAGCCAAGGCCAAACGTGGTCGGGTCGACCTCGAAGAGTGCGTAGAGCACGCCATCGCCCTCGGACGCATAGATGCCTCGCGCGCACGCGGCCATGCCGCCCACAGCCCACGAGCCCTCGACTTCCTGGATCGGACCACTAGCGACGGCTTCCCTTGCTTCGACCACCAGGCTGTCGACGGCGTGGTCCTTGCCATCTGTCACGTTGAGAGTTACCGTGTAGTTACCCACGTTCACGTAGCTGAACGTGAAGTTGAAGGGCAGGCCCTGGCCCTCGCTGTCGGCCATACCGTCGCCGTCGACATCCAGCGTCCAGGACAGGGCGTCCGCGTCCGCGTCCTCGCCGGCCAGCATGAAGGTCACGTTGAAGGGCGCTGCCGCCGACAAATTGCTTGCCGTCAGGCTAGCGGTGGGCGGCGTGTTGGGCGCCGCCGCCGTTTCATTGGTTTCGTTGCCGGCCGAGCCACCAGTCGTGCCTTCGCCCGTACCGGCAGGGCCGGAGGTGGCGGAGTCATCACCTGGCGTAGCCACCGGAGCAACGCCGACGCCACCCTCGCCGTCGGTGTCGGCGGCAGGGTCGTCGGTGCAGCCAGCCAACAGGAATACGAGCGCGAGAAGGGATGCGAGTATGCGAGCCATGCTCGCCGGTGATCGCCATCGGAGATAACCGTTTGCCCAACAAAATCAGCCAACGTGCCGCGTGGCCGGCAAGCAGACCGGCACGCGGGACAGGCTGCCTAACGCACGCGCCCCGCAACGTTGTTTGCCGCATCGAGCAGGCGCACAACGTTGTTCACCGACGCTCGCAGGTCCGCCAGGGATGACGCCGAAATGGCGACGCGGACCCTGGCGCCGTCAAGGCCCAGGACGACATCGCTTCCGCCCGGCGCATCACTAAGTTCAGGCTGGATCGCCTGGACCACCCAGCGGGCAATGCTGGCGCTATCGCACTCCAGATCAAGGGTCGCCCGATGCAGGCCGGCGACGGCCTCCATCACCTACTCCGTCGGAATGCTCTTGGCGACGGTCGGCCGTTCCTTGTAGAAGATCTTGGAACCGCAGTACGGGCACCGGATGCCGATGTTTTGCGCGTTGAACTCAACGCGCTTCTTGCAGATCCCGCACTTGTAGGGCATTCTAGGCCTGTCCCGGGTTCTCTTCCTCGGCGGCGCGAACCAGCTTGTCCGTGATGCCGCGCAGGGCCTTGGTGGCACCGCGGCCGGCACCCGTCAGGGGCGTGTAGGCACCACCGGCGAACGTGTGGCTGCACTTGCGGCAGCTCCAGATGCCGGTTCCGGCGCGTCGCACCGAAGCGGCACCGCAGCGCGTGCACGTGTGCTTGGCGCGCTGCACGCGCTCAATGGTGGCGACCTGCTTGCGGGCGAGTGCGCCGTAACGGGCGCCGTAGCGGCCGGCGGCGCCGACCTTCTTCGTGGAAGCGGCCATGAAGGAATCTCCAGTCGCCCAGGAGCATAACCCCTGGGCTGCGTAGCTTGGCCAAGGCCGCTGCCATTTAAGCGTTTAGCAGACGCCCGGCGCCTGGGCGGCGAGGACGCGCCCAGGGAAGGCCGCGCGATGCCCACGTGCGGTCGACCCCTCCAATCACCCACGATTGGGCCAGGCCGGGAAGCCACGAGGCAGGCGGCCAAGAATCGTGTGCCGGCCGTCGGCCGCGTCGGCCATGCTGCGTAAGAGGCACCCACGCCCGTTGTTCGGTGGTCTCGGACGCGGGCCTGGGCCCCACATGGATTGCCACAAGTCTCAAGAAAGTGCTGCCTGCTCCCGTGCGCGCTGGTTGGTATGGGTAGACACAGGCATTCCAGGGTAACCTCGACGCTCGCGCTCAGTATGCTGGTGCTCACGGGTTTGCCTCTGGGTGCCCCCAGCGCCGAGGCCCTGCCATCCACGTGGCTGAACCAGGACTGGTCGGATGACGGCCAGTTTGGCTGCACCCTCGCCCGGGACGGGGACGGCCGCTGGCGCGACGACGGTAGCTGGTACCGGGTCGACGCCAGCCGCGCGGAGGGGGACAACCAGGACAGCCGCCTGATCACCGACGTCATCGATGTGGGAACGGCTGGCTTCCGCCTGAGGTTCGATTTCGATTACGACGGCGACAACGATGGCACGGTGGATGTGGGTCAGATCATCATTGTCAAGGTGTTCAGCAGCGGATTCACCAGTTGCGCCACCAATGAGCAGTGCCAGAGTGACGCGTCGGAACTGGCCGACAGCGACTCCATCATCTGGTGCCGGTTCGACAACGCGTTCGGGTTTGGCACGGCGATCGATGTCCCCGCCTCCAAGGCAAGCGGCACGATCCGGTTGATGTTCCGCTATTACAACGACGCCTTCCGGGGCTGGGACTCGGGCTACTGGCGGGTGCGAAACATCAACATCGAAGCCGCGCCCCCGGCAGACACCCAACCCCCCACCACGACGATCAGCACCGCCGCGGACCCCACCTGCGACCCCAACTGGAGCAGCGACCCGGCAACCGTGACCCTGTCGGCGGTGGACCATCCGGCCAGCGGCGCCAGCGGCGTTGCGTCCACCTATTACCGCGTCGACGGCGGCACGACTCAGACCTACTCGGGGGCCTTCCAGGTTTCCGGCGACGGCGTGCATACCGTGGAGTACTGGTCCACGGACAACGCCGGCAACCAGGAGTCCCACCAGACCGAGACGATCCGCATCGACTCCACGGCACCCACCAGCACGATCACGGTGGGCCAGCCCCAGTGGACCAGCGACCACCTGTACGTGTCCGGTGCCACGCCCTTCACCATTGCATCCGACGATGGGGCGGGCAGCGGCGTTGCCGCCGTCGAGTACCGGATCAACGGCGGAGCCTGGACCCCCTACGGCGGCGCATTCACGCTGACCGGCCCCGACGGCCCCTACGTCGTAGAGGCCCGCGCAACGGATGTCGCCTGCCACGAAGAAGACCCACCCGCAGGCGTCGACGTTTTCCTGGACAACACCCCACCCACCGTCCGGATCGTGGAACCTGTCGCGGTGGCCGACCCGACGGACCCGACCTCCACGGACGAGGCCATCGCCGACGCCTGCGGCGCGGCTGCTTCGGACACCGTATGTGGCAGCGTTCCCGGGACAGATGCCATCGCCCCCCAAGACGCGACTGGCGCGACAGCTGCGGCCGCCGATGCCGCAGCGGCCGCCGACGGCGCCTGTAGGGTGGCCCTGGCGGCGGGCGCTTGCGCAGCAACAACAGGGGCCGTGGCGACCGCCGCCCAGGAAGCCGCGGATGAACCCGAAGACCCCGACGCACCCGACGGAACCACCGCCGTAACCGGTGCCACCACCATCGTCGCGGAAATCGAGGACCCCCCGGATGGAGGCGGCGCCAACGGCGTGGCCTACGCCGAGTTCTACCTGGACGGCATCCTTCGCCACACCGACACCACAGCACCCTACGAGTGGAACTGGGATGCCTCCCAGGAGAGCCCGGGGAACCACCAGCTTCGAGTCGTGGGCTACGACCGCGTCCAAAACCAGGGAGACCAGACCCTCGTCGTCGCCGTCATTTAGACCGCCAGGAGCCAGACGCCGGCACGGCCATGCAGAATGACCGCCAGCCCGCCAGCCCGCCACGCAGGCACCGACAGGCCCGTCGTCCGGCACCGCGCGGGGCATCCTCACCTGGCGAAACTGGCTGGCCGGTGGTCCGGCCAGCCAGGAGGGTACCGGCCAGGTGGTGGTAGGATCGACCAGGTACCCACACCACATGAATCGTACCTTTGCTTAAAATGGGTGCGCCAACGCGCCCCAAACCACAGTGACCCAAAAGAAGAGAAGCGAGAAGGAAGAGACATGCGGAACGTCACCCGCGCCGCGTCGGGCAGCGGCCAGACCTACTTCGACGCCTTGGCGCCGGCCTTGACCGCAGCCTGGATCTGCTTGAAGATCTCGGTGCCAAAGGAGTGGGCCATGCGGCGCATCTCCTTCACCTCCTCAAGCGTGAACGACCCATGGCCGCCCTTCTGGGCCGCACGCAGGTTGCCGGCAGGATCGACGCCAACAGTCACGCGGGCGTCGCAGATCAACTCCTCGTACAGGTGGGGATCCACCAGCACCTTGTCGTCAATCTTGGCGAAGGTCGTGCTGAAGGTTGCATTGTCCAGGTTGAGCGGCAGCGGCCGGGGCTTGCCATCCTCGAAGGCCACATAGCCAGTCTTGGGGCAAACGGCGGGAAGCTGCGCCGACAGGACCGCAGCCAGGGCCGCGATGCTGCACGCGTCGAACAGGTTGCCGTCGTAATCCAGGATGTGGAGGTCCACGAAGACCGCCCACACCTTCTGGCCTTCCTCGATGCACAGGGCCTCCATGTCGATGATGCCCGACTCACGCAGGCTGCGGTCCGTGACACGAGCCAGCTCAATGGCCTCGATGCGCGGCGGCCCGGGCTCGAAGTACGGACTCGCCATGGGGTTGAGTTCCGCGCTGGTCATGAAGTTGCCACGCTTGGGCGTGTCGTTGTACGGCGTCTCCACCTGCACCTTCACGCCAGCCACGAGCTGGGTCTTGCCCAGGCGGACCCGGGCACTGCCCTGGGCCTTGCTGATGTAGTTCGTTGTAATCTCAAGGTCGCGGAACTGGTCCAGGCCGCGGCCATCTTCGCGCTTGCCTTCCTTGAGGAGGTTGCGCACGAAGTCCTGCTTGATGATCGATACGGGGTTCTTCTCCATGGCTCAGGCCTCCTTCTTGGGGCTTGCACCGCGTCGTCCACCGGCGCCACTGCGGCCACCGGAACTGCCGCCACGACCACCGGAGCTGCCGCCACGACCGCCCGACGGGCCACCGCGACCGCCAGAGCCGCCGCGGCCACCAGGGCCGCGACCACGGCCACGGTCATCACCGCGGCGATCGTCGCTCTCGCGTCGCTCGGACCGGCTGGCTACCGTTTCGTCGTCAAACGGATCGTCCTCGTCCACATCGACGCCCGGGTCCTGGCCGGCCTCCTCGGAGGCAGCATCCCGCTCGGCCTGCACGGTCGCCATGCGGCGCAGCAGGGCCTCGCGCTGGAATTCCAGCACCTTCTTGCAGCCCTCAGCCGCCAGGTCGACGGCCTCGTCGAACTCTTCTGGGCTCAGGTTGCCATCCATCTGGAGGAGGACAATCTCGCCCGTGGTGTGGTTGATGGCAATGGGCAGGTCGGCTTCGCCGTAGTTGTCTTCTTCCTTGCCAAGGTCAAGAATGACCTTGCCACCTGCCTTGCCAGCGGCGACGGCGGACACCATGCCCTTCATGGGGATGCCAGCGTCGGCCAGCGCCACGGCGGCAGCCGTCAGGGCAGCACACCGGGTTCCGGCGGCAGCCTCCAGGATCTCCATGCTGACATCGATGCTGGCGCGGGGGAACTGCTCGGTCAGGATCACGTTCTCGAACGCGTCGCTGATGACCTTGCTGATCTCCGCTGAACGGCGGTCCGGGCCGGGGCGCTTGCGGTCGTCGACCGAGAAGGCAGCCATGTTGTAACGGCACTGGACGACGGCCTTGCGCGCATTCTGGATGCGGCGAGGCATCGCCTCACGGGGACCATAGACGGCGCAGATGACCTTGTTGCCGCCCCACTCGAGGTAGCTGGAGCCGTCAGCGCGGTGCAGGACCCCTGCTTCGATGTGGATCGGGCGAATCTCGTCCGCCTTGCGGCCGTCAATGCGCAGCCCCTTCTTGTCAATGAGTTGAATGTCTTCTTTGGGAACGCCCATGTTACTCCTCCTCCTCCGAGTCGTCGCTGTCCGCGGTCAAGCCAGCGTCAACGCCGCCCGGCTTGCGCTCTTCCAGGAAGGCGCGAACGCGGTCGGTCAGGCCCGGCACATGGGCCTGTTCGGAAATCATCGTGATGACCTCCTTTGCCAGCAGCACCTCGTTGGGCTCGCCATTGATCCAGACGCGCCCATTCTGGCCCACGAACAGCCAGCACTCGATGTACTCCTTGATCAGGTTCAGCATCGAGCCCTTCTTGCCGATGACACGGGCCACCTTGCTGGGGCTGAACTCCAGGACCTCGCCGCCCTCAAGCTTGTTGAGGTTGCGGTCCTTCAGCGTCACCTGGACCTTCTTCTGGTCGTCGACGAACAGCACCTTGGCCAGCACCGTGTCCCCAGGGGCCAGATACTCGGCGGTCTCGCCGAAGTCCACGCGCCACGGCGCCTCGCTGACATGCAGCGGGGCCGGCCACGGGGCACGGATATCGATGATCCAGTTGCCGGGGTTGGCATCCATGATGGTGCCGACGACCAGGTCGCCAGCGCGGGGCTCGTAGCGACCGTTGGCGGGCACGATGTTGACGCGCTTGCCGCGGGGGTACACGAGGCCCATGGTGGTGGCGACGATGTTGTCGCCGATGCGCCGGGTTCCGGCGCCGGGTTCCTGTCCCTCGCCCGGGATGATGTCGCCGGGCAAGACGATGGTTCTCTTCATGATGTTCTCCTTGAAATCTGATGGTTCTTCTAGTCGAGCAGCCGGGTCTCAACGGACCCGTGGGTGAGCGCATTGAGGCGGTCGTAGATCTCCGTCTGCGCGCCAGCAGGGATCTCGAGGACGGCGACGAACGAGCCGTCGCTTTGCCACTCCTCTTTCTTCAGGTCCCCGAGTTGGCGCACGACACCGTACGCCTGGCCTGTGTGCTCGGCAGGGACCTTGATGGCCACGCGAACGCGTTCGAAAGCGATGGGCATCAGGGGCCGCAGCTTCTTCATCGCCTCGGCCACCTGATCCTCCACGCGGCGCAGAGGGTCGGCGCGGAATTTGGCTTCCTCGAGGCCCCGCTCGATGCGGTCCCGCGGGTGGGGACTGCGACTCTGCGGGTTCCACGCATGGCGTGCAATGTACTCCACGATGCGCCGGTGCTTCTGCTCAAGCATCCGCTTGCGCTGTTCGGTGGTGAGTTGAATCTCGCCCTCGTGCAGGATGCGGCGGGCGACCACGGCCACTTCGCCGGTGGCGAAGCCCTTGTTGAGTTGCTCGTCACTGGCGCGTTCGCCTTCGGACCAGTCGACGAACACGTCGTCGACGGCCATGATGTCGAGGATTTCGTCGTCCGTGGCACGCTCGTCAGCGTCGTCGTCGAGGCGGTGCAGGAGTTGCTCGGCCCCGTCGGGGTCGACCAGGATCTCGAAGGTCACGCCAAAGCGCGCCAGGCGCGCAACCACGGCTTCGTCGAGGCTTACCATGGGGCCCCCTCCAATCCGGCGGGCACGCTAATCCTCCTTGGCGGGCTCAGGCAGGTCGCCCAGCGCCGCCTGCACGAACTCTGCCACGCGGGCCGGGGACACCTTGGCGAAGTGCTCGTCGCCGTCGACGGTGGCAATCTCCAGGGCCGCAGCGTTGAGTTGGCCTTCCGTGGCCGCGTGCAGCGCCTTCAGGCCGAGTTCGACGCCGGCCGTGATGGTCAGGTCTGCCTGGTGGTGCTTCTCCAGGAAGTCCATGGCCAGCGTGCGGCCACTGCCAACGGCGCTGGCATGATACTCAATGAGGGCTCCGGAGGGGTCGGTCTCGAAGAGGTGGGGTCCGTTGTCGTCAATACCCGCGACCAGCAGCGCCGTGCCAAAGGGCCGGGCTCCGCCGAACTGGGTGTAGGACTGTTTGAAATCGCAGATCTTCTTCACCAGCGTCTCGACGGGGATGCGTTCGTCGTAGGTGACGCGGTTCATCTGGGCGTCCACGCGGGCGCGGTCGACGAGGCTGCGGGCGTCGGCCACGAGGCCACTGGTGGCGCAGCCGATGTGCTGGTCGAGCACGAAGATCTTCTCGATGCTGGTCGGGACGACGAGGCGGCTGCTGACTCGTTTGTCGACGAGCAGCACGACGCCGTCCTGCGTTCGTACACCGATGGCGGTGGTGCCGCGCTTAACGGCCTCGCGAGCGTACTCGACCTGGAATAGCCGACCATCAGGGGAAAAGACTGTGATGGCCCTGTCGTAGGCCATGTTGCCTTGGGGTTGCATAACGTTCACCGTGGTGAACGAAGAAGCATGGTGCGCCTCGCCGGGTCCTATGTGGTGGGCCCTTGGGGAGGATCACTCGGGGCAAAGCGCCCGCCTCTTCGGTTCTCTGGACGGAGCCGGGACACAGGGTTGCATTAAAAGGGCTTGGAGGGGGAAGCGCGCGTGTCCGACCGGCGCAAGCCCCGGCGGCGGGCGTCTGCTGGACCGGGCCCATGTCCCGCCCCGCTTGGTTGCCCGAGGGCGCAGCACGACCAGCCAAAGCCGTCCAGCTACGGCGATCCTCCATCCGTGGCGCCGAGGGCCGCGCCGGGGGTGCTTGGGAGTGCCTTGGGCCGCCGGGCCGGCCTGCCCCCAAAACCGATGCCCAGATCGCTGCGAGACTTCGCCCAGGACGTCTTCTGGCGGCCAACGGGGTCGTCCGGCGGCCGTTACGGGTTGCCATCAAGGCACGAGCCCCGCCCTGGCAAGCATCAGGCCACCCTCGACCGGACCCGCGCCGCCTTTGGACATTCCTGCCACTTACACCCCGACCAGTCGCCGTGGCCTGCCTTTGGTATCGAAATATCTACGGGGAAAATCCTGTCAAATCGTGGGACTCCCCGCCGCCGGCAGGCGCCACCCTGCCCCGGCAGCCCCCGCCCAGAACATGCTTTCATATGGTGACGCCGAGTTCGCATCAGGTGGTAGCATGAAGGATTCTACAAAATCACACCGGAAAGGTATTGCAATGTCGATTTTCATATCGATGATCTTTGTGGCAATAGGGCCGACCGGATTCGCATCCGCAGCCCCAACGCCCCACGCCCCCATTTCAATTTCCGGCGACGCCGCCATGCACGCAAAGGCAGCCAGCGAGGGCTGGCCCGGAGATGGCAGCGCCGCGTCACCCTACATCATTAGCGGATACCATATTGACGCATCGTCCGCCGTCGGAATCTACCTCAGGAATGTCCATGTCCACGTCGAAATTAGCAACAACACAATCACGGATCCCGTGGGCGGCACCGCCCACCATGGCATTGTGTTGAGTGACAGCCGTGCGCGGATTGTGAACAACCACATCGCCGTGGAACTCACGGGAATCCATGTTTCCGGCCAAGGCCCTGATGTGGAGCGGGATTTCTTCTCTGCTGAGTTCTACGTGGCATTCCTCCTTCCTCCGGAAAATCTGCCCCCCATCCGCGAGAACTACATTGAGCGCGCCACCACGGGAATCCGGCTCGCCGGCAACTCCTTTGAGTGGCATGTGGACAACAACGAGATTCATAACACGACCAATGGCATCGTCGCGTGGCCCTCCGATACATCCTCGCCCATCACCAACAACCTGATCGAGGACTGCTCGGGAACGGGTGTGCTCGCCGTCCCGTCCGAAGGCGGAACGGCTGCGGCGGTCAGCGGCAACACCATTTCCAGGTGCGGCGCCGGAATCTACACGTACCGCGGTTCATCCGTCGCCAACAACGTCCTGGCTCAGATCACGAACACCGCCATCCAAACTGACGACGGCGGCCGCATCCAGAACAACGACATCAACGGCGCCTCCCTGGGCATTCGTTCGAGGGTGGAGCTCAGTGACCCCGTCAGCGGCAACACGGTGCGCAACACGGTGAGCCACGGCATCCAGGTGGACGAGTCGGGCGCTGTCACCGACAACCTCGTCGAAAACGCAGGCGGCAATGGAATGGACGTTGGCCGCGGCGGCACGTTCACCGACAACGTTGTGCGCAACGCCGGCGGTATCGGTATGTACGTGCGCGGCTACAGTTCGATGACGGGCAATATTGTCGCAGCGCCGGGCAGCCATGGAATTGTCACCGTATCCGGAGGATGCATTTCATCCAACACCGTGACGGAGGCAGGCGGGGACGGAATCCGGGGCGATTTCATCGGCTGTCTGGTAGGAAACCAGGTGAGCGAAAGTCTGGGCCACGGCATCTCGGCGATCTCCGCCTCTGGCGATGTTGAAGACAACGTGGTGCGTGAAAATGGCGGCGACGGCATCGCAATTGATGAGTTGCGCGGCTGGATCGTCAACAACGTCCTCGTCGAGAACGGCGGCGACGGCCTCCGTGCCACGATGCGATGGACGAGCATTGGCGCTGGCGAATTCCAGGCGGCCGGCAACATGGTAACAGAAAACGGTGGTACCGGCCTAAACCTCGCCGGAATGGTCGGGGGTTTCGAGGTCCCTCGGCCGATCATCGCAGGCAACCAAGTCAGCAACAACGTCGCCGGCATCCGGCTGGCGTCTTTCCCGCTTAGCACCATTACCGGCAACCACATCGCCGACAACGGGATTGGCCTCACCCTCGAAAACCCAGGGGAGTTCGACGAACTTATGCCCTCGCCGGGGGACGTCGAATTAGGCGCCCACAATGTGTTCGATAACGCCTTTGCCAACACTGTCAACGCCCAGGTCGATGCTGGCATGGCCGTCAAGTGGTACACCGACGCGCGGCCGCTCCTGCCTGGCGAAACGAACATCGCCGGCGGCGGCTGGCTGGGCGGAAACCTGTGGAGCGACTACGCCGGCACGGACGCTGACGGCGACGGCTTCGGGGACACCCCCCACCAGCCGACGGCGGACCCCGCACGGCTGGATCACCACCCGTTGGTGTAACCTCATTCAGCTTCACCCACTTTCTCCCCTCTTTTGACCCATCATCCAATTTTTTTTAAACCGCGGGCCAGGCCCCAGAGGCCAGCACAGGCAGGCAGCGCGCTGCGGGGGCAGGAATTGGCACGATCATTGTCCTGTAGGTCCGCCAGAATGCGTAGATTTGGTGACAAAATGACCAACAAACCAACCACGATCCCCGCCTTCATGGTGGCTATGCTGCTATTTGCTGCGGCACCGACGCCGGCTGCGACGACCCATGCAACCATCGACGTTCGAAGCGAGACATCGTTTGAGGCTTTGGCCACGGCCGAGGGCTGGCCCGGCGATGGAACCGCCGGAAATCCATACCGGATTGAAGGCTACACAATCAACGCCAGCGCGGCCCACGGCATGCGTCTGGAGAACCTAAATTTTCACGTTTTGGTGACCAACAATACAATCTATGAGGAAGACGGCGGCGCACATTACGGTGTCTGGATCCGCAACTCTCCCAACATCGATGTTGTGAACAACAAGTTACTGACCAATAGCCAGGGCATTCGCCTCACGCTGGGCACCTTTGGCACCTGGACGTTTGGTGACAACACCATCCGGGGAGCCACGACAGGCATCTACATCGGCGGTCAAAAGGAAGGGTTCACCGTCAGTGGAAATGACATTCGCGATGTGGGCACGGCGATCTACATGGAGAGCAACGCCGACGACGGTCTCGTCATCGGCAACGAGATCCATGACTGCTCCAAGGCCATTCATGGCCAAGACCGCGGCCAGACAAATGGGCGCATCACGGTGGAGTCAAACCACATCGAATCGTGCTCGTGGGGCATCGTGATTGAGGATACCCTGGATGTCACCAACAATACACTTCTTGGCCTGAGCAAGACCGCCATCGTCACATGGTATGGTTCGGGCACCGTTGGCGGCAACGTCATTGACGGGGCGAATTACGGTTTGGTTCTGGATGCCAACGGCCTCAGCGTCATGGACAACCAGGTGCGCAATATCACGTACGACGGCCTCCGGTCGGATGCGCTGACCACCATCACCGGCAATGTGTTCGAGTTCATTGGCCGCTACGGCATCGACGCCCAGGCCGTGAGCAGTCCCGGCCTCTTGGGCGGAAGCCCCCGCGGCATTCAGGACAACATCGTTCGCCACACGGGAAGCACCGGCATGCGTGTCGAGCTGAGCTCCGATTTCACCAACAACACCGTGGAGTACACGGGCGGCTCGGGCATTGCTGCCGGCTTCGGCGACGCGCAGGGCAACACGGTCCGCTTCACGGCTCGCCACGGCATCACCGAGGCCCAGAAGCTCATCGACAACACGGTGACCGACGCGGGTGGCGATGGGCTCCGCACGCCCTCATTCAGCAGCGGACAGGTCACGGGCAACGTCGTGCAGCGCGTCGCAGGCACGGGCATCCGCCTCACGGGCAGTTCGGCCAGCGACAACCTCGTGGAGGACGCCGGCGGCGACGGGATCAGTGGCGGTGGCTCGTACACCGGCAACACGGTGCGCCGCAGCGGCGGCGACGGCCTGATTGGCCAAGGCCGCCTGAGCAACAATGTCGTGGAGGACAACGGCGGCGATGGCGCCCGCATGACTGGCGCCTCGTCAGCCGTGGGTAACCAGGCCAGCGGCAACGGTGGCACCGGCCTCAGCCTGAGTGTTGACGCCGACTTGTTTCCCACGACGCAATCCATTTCGGGCAACACGCTGAGCGGCAACGCCCGCGGCCTGCATCTGGCTGGCGGCCAAATCTACGCGATTCGCGATAACGTGTTTACGGGCAACGGCGTCGGCTTGGAGTTGAGTGATCCGGATGCCTCCGATGCGGTGCCCGTCGAGGTCTTCAACAACCACTTCGACAACAGCATCGACGCACTGGTGCCCGTGGGTTACCCAGCTCAGTGGTACACGGCGCCCATCCCGACCAACGGCCCCAACATCATCGGCGGGCCGACGATTGGTGGCAATTCCTGGAGCGGTTACGCAGGCACAGATTTGGACGCCGACGGGTTCGGGGACACCCCCCACCAGCCGACGGCGGACCCCGCACGGCTGGATCGCTATCCGCTGGTCTAGCGCCGGGGCGCGTGGCTGGACAGCGGCGATCGTGAGTTGGGCAGGTTTCGGCTTTCGCGAGTCAATGTGGCATCGACCATTGATTCCCACCAACCGTTCTTGACCCCCTTCCCCGTGTTCTTTTGGAGGAGCCATTCCGGGCCCCAGTTCCAATCGGGAAGCCGAAGCATCTAGGCACAGGGCCAGCTCTTGCGGCCCAGGCGGGGCGAGCCCACACGCAGTCCGCCGGGAGCCGCATGCCCACCATCACGCCATTCCTGATGTTCAACGACCGGCTTGCTGAAGCGATCAACTTCTACGCGTCCGTGTTCCCCGATGTCCGCATCAATGGCGCCGCGCCGACGAAGCCCGGCCTGCCCGCCGGCACCCTGAGCGCGTCGTTTGAGTTACAGGGCCAACGTTTCAATGCCTACCAGGGCGGCCCCCATTTCCAATTCACGGATGCATTTTCCCTCTTCGTGGAATGCGAGGACCAAGCGGAAGTGGACCACTACTGGAACGCCCTGTTGGCCGACGGCGGAGCCGAGCAGCAGTGCGGCTGGCTGACCGACCCGTTCGGGGTGCGCTGGCAGATCATCCCCAGACAACTCATGGAACTCATGGCCGACCCCGACCCCGCCAAGGCGGCCGCGGTGGTGGACGCAATGCTGAAGATGGTCAAGATCGACGTGGCGGGGCTTGAGCAGGCGCACCGGGCGGCCTAGGTGACTTGGTCGGCGCTAGGCCTCGGCCGATCGGAGGCACGTACAGGGAGCCCCGCTTCCAACGCGGCATCCGTTAGCCGCCGATCCGCCGTTACCAAGAGAGCGCCGTGTCGGTCGGCGATTCCCAGAATGAGCGCGTCCAAATCCGACATCGGTCGCCCGCGACGAAACGCGGCCGACTGCAAATGGGCGCTGCGGCTAGCGGCGACCTCGTCCAAGGCGAGCCCCGGCATCGGCGCGATGAGGGCACGAAATTCGGCGTCCTCGGCGGCCGAGCGGGTCCGCTGGATGCCGAGTTCGATCTCGTACTGGACCGGGGCTGCAAGGTGCCACAGGGCACCGTCGGCGTCGAGTTCGTCCAGCAGATCGACCGCCGGCCGAGCGCCCCGCAATAAATCGATCAGAAAAGACGTGTCTGGAAGCGCCCTCAGAGC
Source organism: Thermoplasmatota archaeon (assembly GCA_041600695.1). Lineage (GTDB taxonomy): Archaea > Thermoplasmatota > E2 > JACPAO01 > JAHFTW01 > JBFJVP01. The sequence continues at coordinate 31,442 of JBFIJP010000005.1, forward strand.
CATCCGCGCTCCTGCCAGCGCCGGAGGCTCAGGGCTTGCTGAAACTCGCGATTTTCCTGAATGGCCGCGCCAACGGCATCGGCCTTTTCGGCCGACCACGCGCCTGCGAGCCGGC
>JBFIJP010000006.1:0-29145 GCA_041600695.1 Thermoplasmatota archaeon
AAGTCTTCTGGCCGGATGCTCGTCATTGCAGCCGGCCAGCCAAGGGCCTGAATTCGATCCCCATCCCATCGTTTCGGGAACGTATGAGCCGCCACTGGTGCGGTTTTCCATCGTGCATTTGCAGGGCAACGCCGAGTCGCCGCTTGATGGATTCGCCCACACGTCGGCCCATTTCGCGGATGTCTACGAGCTTGACAGGCCCAATAAAACGGTGCTGAGCTTCAATTTCGAAGATCTTCTGCTTCTCAGGGAGGGGGATTCCGTCGTGATGGTCATCGACGAACGGACATCGCAGGCCCACTCCATCGGCGTGACCGAGCGCTTCATGGCTCCGGCGGGCAATTTCGTGCACTTCCGTTACACCGGGGGCCACGGGTACATGGACCATCTGAGTAGCAATTACTCCGTCGCGATTCTCACGCCCGACACGGGTCACAACCCCCAACAGGTCTTCCCGGGCTTTCCGGTCGAACTGGGGCATCAGCGAATCGTCAAGGAGACCTTCACGCGGCCCGACGGCAGCCTGGAGGAGCACTTGGTCGAGTACAACGGCACCTTCACCGTGGAGTTCCTGGGGGCCATGCGGCTAGAAGTCGATGGCTACGAGGATCACCAGGGCGACGCCGACTGGTTTTCGCGGCAAATGGACGACTACACGCGGCGGCGCCTGATGATCGAACCGTAGCTGGACCGCACCGCAGCGCGTTCAGGCCTGCCTGCGACCCAGGGCGGCGGCGAGGGCCACATGGGCTAGCGAGCATCGGCTCAAGCGGAGCTGTTCAGTTCGACGCCTTGCCCCGCCCCGATCGTCGGCACAGCAACCAAGGCACCGTTAACTACGATCGCGGCGCCGGTGAGGTTGAACATGCCGTCGTTGGTGAAGCGAACTGAGAGGGTCTAACGGCGCCGCCCAATGGCCAGCCCGACCAGCAGGAGCAGGCCTGCCGTCAGCGGGACGCCAGGAATCGTCTGCTCGCTGCCAACGGAAGCAACCAGAAGCGGGTGCACGGACACGTGAACGCTCCCGGGGGTATCCGCCATGGCACGCTTCTGGAAGTCCACGCTGCCCCGGCCAGCGTCGACCCAAACGTCGGTGATCCTGACGGCAACCGTGGCCTCCTCGCCGGGCATGAGCATCGGGAGGTCGGTGAAGGCGTCCCCGAAGGTCACGCGGGCATCCACCAGCGGACCCATGCCAACGTTCACGACCCGCACGACGGCCCGATCGGCGGTCAAGTCGACCAGCTCGACGTCGGGATGGCCGCCGTAGAGGTGGACGTTCAGGAAGGCGTGCTCCATGCCCGTCCAGGATTCGATCTCCTGCTCCCGGACCGACTCGTACGTCAGCGGGGCACCCCACAGGCCGACGGCGCCGCGGCCGCTCATTTCGAACCCGAAGGCGACAGCACCCGTGTATTCGTAGGCGGTGTCGACGCTGCTGCCGCTGGCGGGGTAGATGGTGCTCCAGATGGGCCCACAATCCTCCCGCACGGCGGGGAAGGCCTCTTCGCACACCCGGTCCAGCATCTCCGCATCGCCGGGCAGGGGATCCACGCCATCCTCGCCGTACGGGTACAACCACAGGTTGCCACAGCAGTGAACGCTCGCCATGTAGTCGGGCTGGGTCTGGTTCCACCAGTCGATGACAATCTGTGTCTCGATTTCGCTGGCGGGGCTGGGGCCGCGGTTGTTCATCACGGCATCGTGGCCCACGCCGTCCCAGATGACGGGGTAGTTACGGTTGATGTTGACCAGGTTGGCGTTGAGGCGACCCATCAGATTGGATCCGTCCGGGTTGATCATGGGCATGATCCACGTGTGGCGGTTGTCCACGATCCAGCGCGCCGTCGAATTGGAGTCGTACTCCTCCAGCAGGAACTGCGCCCACGCGAGCGCGAAGTAAACGCCCGAGTACTCGTTGGAGTGGGTGCCGCCGTCGAGCCACACCACTTCGCGCTCCTCGAGGGGCTGGGGAAACAGGCCGCCTTCGTCCAGCGCCGCGTGGTTGGCGATCTCAAGCACCCACAAGTCCAGGCCGGCTGTCGACTTGCCCGCCGAGTGCAGCCGGACCAGATCCGGGTGCTCGGCAGCCAGCCGCTGCATCTCCAATGTCAGGATCGGCCAGTACGGGTACAGCGTCACGGGGCCGACGCGGTTCTGGCCCTCGACATCGTCGAGCTCAAGCCACGCCTGATGCGCCGCCAAGCGCGCCTCAAGCAGCGTCGCCTCGGACGGCTTTGTCGACTCGCCTTCCACATTGATCGGCCAACCGTCAACGGTTTCGGGGCCGAATTCGGCGGAGGCGGGGACCGCCAGCAGGAGGGCGGCGGTCAGGGCCAGAAGCGTGCGCATGCATTTGGAGGCGCGCTGGGGGGTTTGGGTGTTGTGGGGGCCCTACTAACGCCGGGCCCACCCTAACCTCTGCCTCGCCGGCGAGCTGCCCATGCCAAGGTGCTGATGGCCAAGCCAATTGGTAGCGTGGGCATGCCAAATCCAACCTCCTCGTTGCTGAGCTCTTGTACCACGACGATCCGGCCTTGCGCGACGGCGCCCTTGAAGGCGTAAGGCGGCTGGCCGAAGTCCCGCTGCTCCCCGTTGAGGATATTCACGGCGACAACGCCGAATAGAGGTCCGTCGGGCATGGCAACCTGAACGACGAGTTCGTCTCCGTCCAGTCCAGCGTTTCGCGCCGCCAGGACATTTAGGGCCACCTCCACGGGTGGGCCGCCCACCAGCGGCAGCGCCCAAACCTGTCCGATGTCGATGGTGGGGCCGGTCACGATCATACCTGGCGGTCGGGAATAGAACACCAGCCAGTCGGAACTGGCGGTCCACAGTTGGGCGTCGTCGGGAAGGCCGAGGGAGCCCCGGTCGGCGGGCTCCAGCAGCCACTCCTGCCGCAGCAGATCGTACGCGGCGATGGACCAGGGTTGCTCCCAATGGTCGCGAAGATGCATGACGGTCACGGGGCCGTAGAGACGGCCAGACCAGTCGTCAACGGGCGGGGGCGGCACGGCTTGCGGGCCCGTGGCCGTGAACAGCACAGCTTGCATCGCCGGATCGTCCTCACTGGAATCCGCGGTTCGCCCTGCGGCTAGGGGGCCCGCAGGTGTCGCCCCGAGACCCAGCAATTCCAGGCCGGTCGTGTGCTTGATGAGTTTCCCGGTTGCCAAATCCAACTCATGGACACCTGCCGACCCCGACCGCTCAAGCCACATGAGTCGGTCCGCCGTTAGCGCGTGTGGATTGCCGAGGCCGCAGTCGTTGCCCATGGTGACTCGGTTCACCCGGGCCGTGGCGACGATGCCTTCCCCGGGCTCCCAAACGTGCAAGGCGCCCCGGCCGAGGGATTCCTCCTCGGGGCAGCTGAAAGCCTCCGCCGTCGGGATGGAACTGGGAAGCAGGAGGAGCATGAAGCACAGGCGCCAACGCATGCCGACGAAGCGCCGGCAGCGTGGATGAACCTTCGTGCATGCCACAGCCGGTCTGCCACCAGATGACTCCGACCGGCGTTGCGGGGGCAAACCCCTGGGTCGACCTGGGGGGCGTGGTCGGCGGCTCCGCGCCGCGAACCGGACGGGCAGGCGCCACCGCTATCGGCATGGCGGCGGTTTCCTCGGGAGCGTCGTCGATGGCGTTGGGGTGCCCGTTGGCGGCCGCACCATGACAGCACCAGGCCCCAGGAGCGGGACACGCTGCCCCGCCGACAAGGGCCATCAAGTGGGGAAAAGGGGAAAGAGAAAACGTTGCACCCTAGCAAGCTGCGGCGCCCGTTGTCGGGCCAGCCGGAAGGCCAATCGGCAAGGGTCCGGGACTCATGCCGGGTGCCACCGCGAAGCTGTTGGCGTCGTTCGGGTCCGTTCCGTTGCTGACCTCACACGCATCGTGCTGGCCGTCGCCGTCGGTATCCGGGTTGAGTGGGTTGGTGCCGTAGGTGTTCACCTCTTCGCCATCGGTTAGGCCCTCGTTGTCCGTGTCAGCCGCCAGGGGGTCGGTGCGGTGCGTGTTGACCTCGGCTCCGTCCGTGAGGCCGTCGGTGTCGGTGTCAGCCGTCAGGGGGTCGGTGCGGTGGGTGTTGACTTCTGCTCCGTCGCCGAGTCCGTCGGTGTCGGTGTCCGCCGCGACCGGGTTCGTGGAGTGGGTGCGGATTTCCGCTCGGTCGTCAAGGCCGTCGCGGTCCGTGTCCACGGCCAGAGGGTTGGTTCCGTAGGTGTTGACTTCGGGTCCGTCGTTGAGGCCGTCGCCATCTGTGTCAACGTTGAGCGGATCAGTGCCGTGGGTGTTGACTTCGGAGCCGTCGGAGAGTCCGTCGGCATCGGTGTCCGGAACCAGGGGGTTGGTTCCGATCCGGTAGGCCTCCGCGCCGTCGGTCAGGTCGTCCCCGTCCGTGTCGGGGTTCAGGGGGTCGGTGCGGGTCGTGCGCAATTCATCGGCATCCTCGATCCAGTCGCCGTCGGTGTCCGCGCTCAGCGGATCAGTGCCGAAGGTGTTGACTTCGGCGCCGTCGGCAAGGCTGTCGCCGTCGGTGTCAGGGTTGATCGGGTTGGTGCCGTGGGTGTTGACTTCGGCTCCATCCAGCAGGCCGTCCGCGTCGGTGTCGGCATTGAGGGGGTTGGTGGGGCCATGGACCTCGGTAGCGTCCGTCAGCCCATCGCCGTCCGTGTCCGGATTCAGCGGGTCGGTGTGGTAGTTGCTGATTTCGCTGCGATCCCACAGGCCATCGCCGTCGGTGTCGTGGTTGTTGGGATCGGTGCCGTGGTCGAGGACCTCCGCCCCGTCGGGCAGGCGGTCGTCGTCCGAGTCCGCGTCAAGCGGGTCGGTGCTGTGCGTGTTGACTTCCGCTCCATCCGTCAGCCGGTCGTTGTCGGTGTCGTTGTTGAGCGGATCGGTCGAATGTGTGTTGACTTCGGCGCCGTCCGTAAGGCCGTCGGCGTCCGTGTCCGGGTTGAGCGGATCGGTCGAGTGGGTGTTGACTTCGTCGCCGTCCGTGAGGCCGTCGGCGTCCGTGTCGGGGTTCAGCGGGTTGGTGCCCAACGTGCGCTCGACCGTGTTGGTCAGACCGTCGTTGTCATCGTCCCGCTCGTAGGTGTAGACGCTTCCCGAGGCGGGGCCGCCATCGTCATCGTAGGGCGCGCCAACGGTGATGCGGTCCTGCTCCAGAAGCAGGGCGCTTCCGAAGTAGTCGTAGGCCGTCGGCGTCGGGGCCATGATCAAGGCTACTTGGTTCCAGTTTCCAGCGGCGTCCGTCCTGAACCAGTACGCTCCGCCGATGCCGGGGGCGCCCGGATTGTATTCCGGGGCACCGACCAGAATCGAGTCGCCCAGCAGACCGACGGCGGTTCCGCCCCCGCTGGTGGAGATATCTGCAACCTTGGTCCAGGCGCCGGCGTTGCGTTCGTACACGTAGGCTCCCGGCCCGCCGTGGGGGGCTCCGACGACCATTCGGTCGCCCTCGACAGCAATAGCCCAACCGAAGCTTCCTGAGCCCTCGGGGCCGGGGATCGTGTCGATCTGGAGCCATTCGCCAAGCCACTGGCGCTCGAATACCTTGATGAAATTGCCGCGTCCCATGGGTTCGCCCACCAGGAGGCGATCGCCGTCGAAGGCGACGCTGGACCCGAAGCGGTTGTTGACGAAGCTGCCAACGAAATGGTCCACCCTCCAGGCGGTGCCGTCGTGTTCGTAAATGAACACGTTGCCGCCGCTTCCGCCGAACTGGTGGCCGCCGATGGCCACCACGCCGTCCTGCATGGCCAGCGCGGAGCCAAAGTAGAGGGGTCGGCCGTTGCCTGGGATTTCCCTGAACATGTGGGTTTCCTCCAAGTCGCCGCTGGCGTCCGGCTGGAAGAGGTGGGCCGCACCCATGTTCTCGATGTAACGGGTGTACGTGAAGTACCAGACGTACTCGTCTCGCAGCGGGGCGCCAATGAGGACATTGTCGCCGTCGACCGCGATGGTCGTGCCGAACGCGCCCCCAGGCCAGGCGTCGGAAGGTCGCAGGCGCCCGGTTTCCACCCACTGGCCTGCGGCATTCTCTTCCAGGATGTACACGACGCCCGTGCCTTCGGCGTCCGGGGCGCCGACGAGGAGTTTGCTGCCGTAGCGGGCAACGGAAGCGCCGAAGTGGTGGTTTTCGTCGCCGTCGGGGGCCAAAACCTGTGTCGGTTCGACGACGGCTGCCTGCGCCGTGCAGCAAAGCAGGACGAGAACAATTGCGCGGCCTGCTAGGGCTGCGGATTTGTAGGATGTCATGGTAATCAATCGGCGGAATTCTACGTCCGGCGAGCGCCGGACCAGGCCCGTGGGGCGTCCCGACGGCCGCGAGTATTTCATTTGTTCCCCAGTAAAACAAAAGCAATTACTACGCCATTAGGCCATTTTCTTTGCAAATATGTTTTATGTTGATTTCCAGAAGGCCGGGGCACGATGCAGTACCGCAGATGCGTCGGTTTTTGGCCGGATTCTTCCTGGCAACTGGGCTTGCGTAGGTGGCGGCCCATGGTCGGCCTGCCGGCCGCGCAAACGTGTGTGGCTGGGCCCTGGCCGCCGGGCGCCCGGACTCCGTTACGACGCGGCCATCCGGCGACGGGCTGGAATCACCCTAACCGCGTCGTCGGCGTGTTGAAGCGACAACCAACGCAACCAGCGCGAGCAGGAGGGGCATGGCGGTCGCTTGCTCCCTCGTGTCAGCGACTGGGGGCTGGGCGCCAGCGGCAGGCACCGGGGTGAAGTCCGCGGCCTCCTGGCTGGATTCAGCAGCGCCGGACGCCGCCTCCGTTTCGGTTTTCTGCGCGGGCTCCGGGTCGGCCTCGGCCTCCTGTGCGGGCTCCTCGTGGAGGTCGCCCACCCACGCAAACGGCGGCCTCCCAATCAGGGCGTACTGGCCCCCGCCGGCACCGCCGCGAAAATCATGGGGCGGCGTGCCGATCGTGGTGCGGTGGCCATTGGTGATGTTGATGGCTGCCAGATCACCCCAGTCCCACGTCTCCTGGTCCACTTCCCGAAACACCAGCCGAGTCCCGTCCAGTCCAACGTGGTGGCCCACCGCCTCGCCCGCCAGGCCCAGATTGACGACCCTCCAATCGGAGGTGCGCACGGCCCAGGCGTCCGTCAGGCTGGTGATGGAACCGGTGCCGACATCGGGCTTCCAGACGACAACCCAATCGGGGGAAGCCTCCCAGACCTGAGCATAACCGTGGATGCCGAGGATGCTCAAGGGCAGCGACTGGACAATCCAGTGCTGGTCGAGAAGATCGTAGACGGAAAGCACCCACGGCAGGTGCTCGTGGGGAGGGCCCATGGGATCGGTCCACGCGGCCACGCGCCCGTAAATGGCGCCAGTCCAATCGTCGGCGGGTGGAGGCTCAATCTCAGTGGTCCCGTTGGCCGAGAACAGGATAACCCGCCGCGGCCCATGTTGTTGCCCCTGGCTGTCGATGGCCTTGGCAGTCGCAAGGGGCCCATCCTCCGTCATGGCAACGTCGAGGAGAGCCAATTCCGTGGTATGATTGACCAGGGTGCCGGTCTTGAGGTTCCATTCGCTCAAGACACTCGGGACCGTATCCTCCACCCAGACGAGGACATCGCCGCGCAGATCGTGTCGGTTGGCCACGTCGCACGAGGCCGAGCGCACCGCGCCCCAGATCATTTCCGTTTGTTCGATGCCAGTCTCGGGCGTCCAGACGTAGAACGCCGCCTGCGGCCAGCCCGGCGCGGGTGGACTCATGGAGCAGGCGCCGGCGCCGGGCACCAGCACCAATGCGAGGACCAGCCAGGCCCGGCGAGCCATGCAGGCGTCATGTTTCTGGGCCTCTTGATTTTTGGGGCGGCGGGGCCGGGCGTTCAGCGCGGAGACACCGTAGCCACCTGCCCACTCTGCACCCGCCACAAGTCGGCGTAGACGCCGTGGGCGGCCACTAGCGCGTCGTGCGGCCCGCGTTCCACGATGACGCCGTCCACCATGACGAGAATTTCGTCGGCTTGGCGGATGGTGCTGAGGCGGTGCGCGACGGCGATGGTGATGCGGTCCTTGCGGAACGCATGCAGGTTTTGCTGGATCAGCTCCTCCGTGCGGGTGTCCACGGCGCTGGTGGCCTCGTCCAGGATCAGGATGGCGGGGTCGCGCAGGACGGCACGGGCGAGGCTGATGCGTTGCCGTTGGCCGCCGCTCAGCTTGAGGCCCCGTTCGCCGACAACCGTGTCATACGTTTCCGGGAGCTTGTCGATAAACTCGGCGGCGCCGGCGATGGTGGCGGCGCGGCGCACATCCTCCAGGGTCGCGTCTTCGCTGCCGAGCTGGATGTTCTCGCGGACGGTGCCGCTGAACAGGAAGGCTTCCTGGCTGACGTACCCAATGTGCTGGCGGAAGCTGGCCAGTTGTAGGCCGACAAGATCATGGCGGTCCAGCAGGACGCGCCCGTCGGCCGGCTCGTAGTAGCGCAGCAGCAGCTTCAGGATGGTCGATTTTCCGGCGCCCGTGTGGCCGACCACCCCCAGAACCTGACCGCGGCGGACCTCGAAGTCTATTCCGTTGAGCACCGGCGTCCCATCGCGGTAGGCGAAATGAACGCCCTCGAACGAAACGCTGCGCGGCGCCGCGGGCATGGGCCGCGCACCCGACTGATCCGTGATCCGGCTCTCCGTTGCAAGAAGATCCATGATGCGCTTGGCGCTGGCCTCGCTGCGCTGGATCTGGTTGATCAGCATGCCGAGGATGAAGAGCGGCATGATGAGTCGCATCGCGTACAGGATGAAGCTGGTGAACTCACCCACCGAGGGCCCGCTGCCGGAGAAGGTCAGGTAGCCGCCGGCGGCGATCAGGACCCCGAATGCGATTCCTGCCAAGAGGTACAGCATCGGAATGAAGCGCGCACGGATGCGGGCGGCGGCCACCGCCGCGTCCCGGTACTCTCCGGACTGCATGGCAATCCGGTCCGCCTGGCTGCGCTCCGCCGTGTACGCCTGAATGACGCCCATCCCCTGGAGGTTGTTGTTGAGGATGCTGTTCATGGCCCCCACGGCCTCACGGCTGCGCCGGTACTGGGGCTGCACGCGGCTGGTGAAGTACCGCACGGCGAAGATGGCAAACGGCATCGGGAGGAACAGCAGGAGCGCCAGCAGCGGGCTCAGGAAGGCCAGGATAACGTACACGCCGACAAACGTGGTCACCAGCCGGATGATGCTGGTCGTGGCGTCGGCGATGAAGTTCTCCAGGTTGTCCACGTCGTTGCTCAGCACCGACATGAGGTCGCCGGCCTGCCGGTCCTCGAAGTACGCCACATCCAGTTGCTGCATGTGATCGTAGATGCGAACCCGGATGTCGTGACGGACCTTCTGTGCCAGGCTGCTCCACGCGTAGTCGCTGGCAGTCTGGAACACGCCAAGGCCCAGGAACGTGCCCAGTACGGCCGCCCCGTACCAGGCGAAGACGTGCCAATCCACGCCGGCACCGTTTCCCCCCGATTGGGTAATCTCGTCGATGACCAGCCCGATGAGGAGGACGGGCAGCAGGTCGAAGATGCGTGCCAGCAGATTGGTTGCCACGCCCACGGCGACCCGGCCCTTGTAAGGACGCACGAAGGGCACGATCGCCCAGAGGTGATTGCCCAGGGAACGGAAGCGCTCCGGCACGGCGGCCTGCTCCAGTGCGGCCTCGGGACTGCTGGGGTCGGTCACGATGGCTCGGTCGACCCCCCTAGGCTTCAAAGCGGTATGCCCGTGGGACCGGCCGACGGCACCGCCCAGGGTGGGCCTTGGCCTGTCGTGGCCGGGGTGGACTCCCCCTGACGACATGGTTTTGACCCGGCCCGCGCCAACGGGAGGGTTGGAGTCCCATGCGCCGAAAGCGATACCTCCGGAAGGCCCGTAACAGCATCCAATCCGCCCGCGACCAGTTGCAGGCATTGGGCGAGAAACACCTACAGCGCCCCCGGCGCGAGCGGCGCAAGGCCAAGCGACCCCTACGCCAGGCCCTCAAGGCCACCGATGCCACGGAGAAGCGCTTACGCGGCTACGAAAGGGCAGGTCTTCTGAAGCGTCGCAAGGCCCGGCGCCGCCTGGAGAAGGCCCACCAGTCCCTGCACCAGCGCCTGGAGAGTCTGACCGACTAGGCGGTTACGACGGCCCGGTCGGCCACCAGGTTGAGCGTCGCAGCAAGAAAATCTGGCAGGTCGGCGGGCGTCCGGCTCGTGACCAGGTTGCCATCCACGACGGCCGGCTGGTCGAGCCAGGTGGCCCCGGCGTTTTGCAGGTCCCTCCTCACGCCGATATAGGAAGTGAGCGTGCGGCCGCTCACCACATCTGCCTCCACCAGCAGCTGGCCGGCGTGGCAGATGGCGGCCACCACGACGCCGCGGCGCATGGCATCCTGGACAATCCGCACGAAGGCGGGCTTCACGCGCATGTGGCTGGGCGCCCATCCCCCCGGAATGATCACGACATCGCTGGATTCAAGGCGCACGTCGGCGGCCGCCAAATCGCTGACCAGGGGGTAGCCGTACTTACCCACAATGCCCTTGCCGGCCTCCGGCCCCACGAGCTGCACCTCAAAGCCAGCCTCCTGCAGCCGATACATGGGGTAGATGACTTCGGCGTCCTGGAAACCATCGTCGATCAAGACGAGTGCGGCGGGCATGGGTCCCACTGGGGCGCCCGGGAACTTGTCAGTTGCGGAGGGTGCCGCCGGCCGGCCGCCCGCCCTCGGCGCGGCGCCGCCAGCGTACGCAGGTGCCAGACGGCCGCTACCGACAGCCACCGCCGCGGCCCACATCCGTCACACAGTCGCCATCCATGCCATGCAGGCCTCCAGGTGGGCCCGCATGCCCGCCACGGAATCCTGGTGGCGCCGGCCGTGGCCAGGCAGGACCCACTCGAAATCCAGATCACGCAGCCGGCCCATGGATTTCTGCTGCTCCTGCCAGGAGTACCAGCAGGCGCGCCGGAAAGCCACCAGCGTCCCGCGGGTTTGGCTCCATGCCAGGTGGTCCCCGGTGAACAAGACCCTGTCGTGCAGTAGGACCGTGTGGCCACGGGTGTGGCCAGGCACGGGAACCACCAGGAGATCCGGCGCCAGCTCGAACACATCCTGGCCCTCGATCTGCACCTCCACGGCCCGCGTACCCGCCGTCACGTCGTCGGCGTGCAGGACCCTCTGGCAGCCGAAGTGCTCGGCCCAACGCGCGTGATCAGCCACATCATCGCGGTGGGTCAGATACAGGTACCGAACGCCACCCATCTCCTCCAGGCGCTTGGCCAGCGGGGCAGCGTAGCGGGGCGAGTCAACCAGGACATTCCCGCCGGCACGCTGGACAAAATAACTGGCAGCGCCAAAACTGCTCTCGGCGTGGTAACCGCAGTGGTACACGCCAGCCGTGACCGGGTCCGGAAGCCCAGCCACGGCCTCACGCATGGCATCACCATGGCCCGGCGCAACGCCGATGGAAGCCGTGGGGCAGGAGATCAGGGCCTGTAGGGCCCTTCGCCAGGCCGCATCACCAACCGGCTGCGCAACCACGGCGGATTGGCCCTCGACGGCGGCGTACACGTCGGGCGCCATCCACCGGCACGTATCGCAATCGATGCAGGTGTCATCCACGAAGAGGTCCCCGGCAACGTTCTGGGGACGGCGGCGTGCAGCAGAGGCCACGCGACACCACCCACTCCCGCTGCCTTCAGCGTTGCCCAGGGGGCCCCGGGCAGCAGGGCAAGGGGCAAGTAGCTGGCAGCCTGACTAGCATGCATGGATGCGCGGCGTGCCCTGGCGATAGCCTTCGTGGCAGTGGCCACCTTGGGCATTCTGGGGGGTCTGGGCGCCGCAGCCTTTGGCCAACTGGACGAGGACCAGCATCAACGAGAGGCCAACCCGGCCGCCGACCGGACGGAACGCAACGCCCGCGTCCACCTCCTGGGCGTGGTGGCCGGCATGGCTTCTGTGCCCCTGCTGGGGATGGGGTTGGCGGGATTCTGGGCCCGCGGCGATCCCCGCGCCCGGGCTCCCATCACGTGGGCATCGGTGGTGGCCGTCGCCGCCATCCTGTTCGTGGCCCTCGGAATGGACTCCTTGTCCACATCGGACCAAGAGTTCCCCGTCCAGGTGGACGTCTTCACCGGCTCGCTACCCGAGACGGTCGCCCTGGGGCCGCTGGGTTCGCTGCAAACAGGTGAGGGGCACAGCGACCAGATTTTCCTGGCACCCGCCAACGCCGCCCGGGTAGTCGTGGCTGTCATCTGGGACCCGGCCGGCCAGGCGCGAGAAAATCTGGTCGCGGTCTTGGAGGTGGATCCAGGAACAGGGTGGAGGGAAGAGGGACGCGCCCAAGGCCCGCCGCCGCTCCACCTGGAAGCCGCGCCGGCCGACCTGGGCAACGCATCGGTGCGGTTGCGCATCCTGGCACCAGAGGACATCGGAACAGCAGAGGAACAGCCGTTTCGCGCCGAGGTGGCATTCTGGCGCTAGGCGCCCTGCGGACTGGGCGCTAGCCCAGTTGGGGCACGCACTGGGGCACCTGGCGGCTGAAGCTGAAGCAGGCCGCGCCGTCCTTCCAGCAGGGCTCTTCGTCAGCAACACACACCCAGAGGCACAGGCCGCTGGGTTGGCACTTGCCGAGCGTGACGGATTCCGCCGAGGCGGTTCCGAGGGAGGTGACCGCGGAGGCGGCAACGAGCAGGGCGACGGCGATGTAGATCATTCGGGTCATGGTGACCGTTTGCCGCCCAGATATGTCAAGGGATATAGTTTTCCATGATCCATGTGCCGCTCACATCGAGCCAATGTTTCACACCATTAGCACGTGCCCACATGTGAGATCGATCATCGCCGGACGCGTCTCCCCCCGGGCGACCTACGGTGGACCCATCAGCACGAGCGCCCGGCGTCGACATGCCGCGCAGGATACCCCCCCGAGGGGGCTCCGCCCCCTTCGAACCCCCGGCGGGGATCGGCTACCGCCGACCCCCAACCCACCGGGACCCAACTAGATCAACTGGTAGACATCCATGCCGCGCAGGATATCTCCGCTGAACACGTAGCCGTGGTGGATGCGGGCGTCCCACATGTTGCCACCCTCAAGGCTCACGCGCTCCAGGATGACGGGGTCAGCCGGGTTGCTGAAGTCCACCAGCAGGATGCCAGCCGAGTACCAGGCCATGACAAGCTTCTCCTCGCCAGGCACGACAGTGCCAAAGTGGGCGGTGCAGTTGGGGACCGCGGCCAGCGGGTTTCCGCCAGCAGCCGCCATGGGCGTCGGCATGACCGTCGGCGGGGTGAGCCAACTCAGAAGAACCGGGTTCATCTCGTCCGAGATATCGTAGAACCAGAGGGCACCCAGCGGCGTCGAGGTCGACGGCGGAGTTCCCTGGACATGGCCAAAGCACGCGCCCGGCGAGCCGCCGCCATTGAACTCGTCGCCAATGATCAGGACCGATGCGTCGTTGTTGACCATGGCCAGGTGGTGCAGCGTGCGCGCCGGCGACGAGCCGAACACGGGGCTGCCCACGACGGGACTGTCGGTGGCGCAACTCATCAGTTCAGCAGCCACATCGCCGCTGGCGCCGGGCTCCAGAACGGGACAACCAATGACGGTGGTCAACTCGATGCCGAAGTTCTCGGTGCTGACATTGAAGCCGTCCATGTTCCAGATTTCAGTCCGCTGGATTCCGGCACAGTAGGCGCGGAACTTGTCGCTGCCGGGCGCACCGAAGAAAGTGATGTCATGGCACCCGTAAGCGCCGTAGGTGCCCAGGACAACCGGGTTCTCGGGGTCCGTCAGATCCACGAGGTCGTTGCTGCGGCCCCAGCCGCCCGACTGGCTGTTGAACACGTAAGTGGTGCCGGGAATGGTCGCCACGTTGTGGTTGGGGTCCACCTCGATGCGGGCGCGGAACACGGGCTCGGTGGGGCGCGTCACATCCCAGATGTGCATGCCGTCGGACTGGGTGGCCAGCACCAGCGTCAACCGGCCATCCGGGTGGGCAACGACATCGGCGTCGCGGGCGAAGGCGGTCTCCGAATCCTCGGGGCTCTGGAAGAGCATCGTGGCATTGGCCGGATTGCTGATGTCCGCGATCCAGAATCCTCCACCTAGGCCAGCGCCGAAGACGTAGTCGCCGTACGGCCAAATGCCGGCACCGTTGACCGACTCGCCATCGGCATTCAGCAACTGGCCCAGTGGATCGAGGCCCGTAACGCTGGCAGGCTGGACGTTTAGGAAGGAAGGCAAGGCGGATACGGCTTCCCCGACCGCCAAATCGTCGGCATCGGAATCGGAAGAAAGGCAGCCGGACAGGGCAGCCGCCGTCAGGGTCAGGAACAGGAACAAGTGCTTCATGGTCTACCTCAGATGAGTTTCAGGATGTCCATTCCACGGCCGGTGTCTCCCGTGAAGATGTGGCCGTTGTAATAGCGGGACTCCCAGGTGTTGGCGCCGTTGCCACGGTAGTGGGCAACCTGCTTGGCGTTGGCGGGGTCGCTGAAATCGATCAGGACCGTGCCGGCGGAGTACCAGCCCATGACGAGCAGGTCGCGGTCTTCGACGAGGGTCCCGAAGTGCGTGGAGCAGTAGTGGGGCGTTTCGCCGGTGTCGGATTCCAGTTGCTCCCACTCGACCTGGAAGTACCCGACAGGAGTCGGCGTCGCCAGGTCACTGATGTCAAAGAACCACAGCGCACTGGTGGGGTCGCTGACGGTGGCACTGCACGGCGGGCTGGGGGCTGCCACGCCTGCAAACTCGTCGCCAAGGATCAACAGGTCGCCGCCGTGGGCATCCCAGACGGCGTGGTGGATGTTGGTTCCGGGCCAATCGATAACCTGGATGATTTCCGGCTGTAGCGGGTCGGAGATGTCCCAGATGGTGGTGTCGGTTACACCGGCGCAGTAGGCGCGGGCCAACTCGGCGTTGAACGTGATGTCGTGGCAGGTCATCGACTGGACCGTGCGGGGAACGCCGGAAGGATCCAGGATCACGGCAGGGAAGGCGAACACGGTGACCACCGGGTTCACCGGATCGGCGAAGTCCACGATGTCGATCTGGCCCGTTTCACCCGCCCCGGGCACATGGGCGCTGATACTGCGGCTGTTGTAGACGACCGTGGAGTTGGGCACCACGGCCATGTTGTGGCTTCCGACGCTGGCTTCCGAGACGATCTCGGCTTCTGCCGGATTCGTGACGTCCACCAAGGCAACGCCGCCGGCGGACAGGACCGCGTACAGCCGCCCATTGGGGTGCTCCATGATGTCCACATCCCGGCTGGCCGTCTCGGGGATGTCCTCTGCCAGCATGACCGGGTTGACGGGGTCGGTGACATCGAGGATGCGCAGGCCGCTGGGGCCGCTCAGGTAGGCTCGGTTTTCGTGCAGCCAAATTCCCGCCGCGGAGGAGTCGACGGCGCGCAGGGCGAACTCCATGCCGCTGACCACTTCAGGCAGTTCAAACGGGGTTGGGTCGGGCGCTTCGATGGGCTGAATTTCGCTGTCACCGAGGCAGCCCGCCAGGGGGGTTGCCACGAGAGCCAGGGCCAGCAGCAGGCTTCGCATGGCCGCGCGACTGGAGGGTCCCTTTAAACCGTTTCAGGCAACCGGACTGCTGCTGCACGCACGGGAGGGTCGTGACCCGATGGCACCTCGCGGCAAGGGCACGCCCCCGGTCTGGCAGTCTGCACCGTTGGCCGGCTCGGCCGACGCTACGGGGAATGCGATGGCCACTCAGGGGCAACGCGCCCGGCGCAGGGCCCCGGTTTGACACCATGTCGCTGGCCGGATCGTTGGTCGTGCAGAACGCCCTGAAGACGGGCGCACCGTTGCACGCAGGCGCGGCTTCGGGCCAGGGGCCATGCCGGGCCATGCACGGGACCATCGCCCCTCTCTGGGTCGGTGGTCGGCCGTTCCTGCAACTCAACCGTCGCCAGTCCGGCAACGTTGCCGTAGCCTCACTACACCGTTTGTGGCAGCGGCTCCGGCTTGGCGATGCCGTGCTTGGCAACGATCTGCCAGAACACCTCGGGGCTGACGCCCTTGTGGTTGCGGTCCCAGCGGCGGTAGCCGGCAATGAAGGTGCGAATGTCCTCCTTCGTGTGGTGCTCCGTCCACACCTTGATCTCGTTGGCAATGTCGACGAGTTGCTCCTTGGTCGCCTCGACGCCGGCCTGCCGGAGGCGCTCCCCGACGGCGCGCGTCCCGGTGTGCTTGCCGAAGACGAAACGGCGCTTGCGGCCGAGGGTTTCCACCTGCATGGGCTCGTACGTGAGCGTGTTCTTGATCACGCCATCTGTGTGGATGCCCGATTCGTGCGTGAAGGCGTTGTAGCCGACGA
Source organism: Thermoplasmatota archaeon (assembly GCA_041600695.1). Lineage (GTDB taxonomy): Archaea > Thermoplasmatota > E2 > JACPAO01 > JAHFTW01 > JBFJVP01. The sequence goes on from JBFIJP010000006.1 coordinate 16,305, forward strand.
TGGCCTTGTTGAAGGCGACTGGGACGCCGGAGACCTCTTCGACGCGGCGGCTCAGGCGTTGCAGGGCCAGTTTGTCGATGCCTGTGTCATACTCGTACAGCTCCTCCAGCGACATCACGATCTCTTCGAACGAGCAGTTGCCGGCGCGCTCGCCGATGCCGTTGACGGTGGTGTTGACGCAGGGGATGCCGTGTTCGACGGCCGTCAGCGTGTTGGCGGTGGCCATGCCGAAGTCGTTGTGGACGTGAACGCCATACTCGACGTTGCGGTCGATGCGGCGGATCACCTCGTCCAGCCACCAGCCGAAGGTGCTCGGTGTCATCACGCCAACCGTGTCGCAAAAGAGGACTCGCTGGGCGCCGGCGTCAATGCAGGCCTGGTAGAGCCGGACGACGTAATCCATGTTGGCCCTGACCGTGTCTTCGGTGACGAACGTCGTCTTGAGGCCGTGGGCGAGCGAGTATTCCACGCTCTCGACGGCGATGTCTAGGGCTTCGTCGCGGGTCAAACCGAGCTTGTGCTTGAGGTGCACGTCGCTGGCGGCGATGAACGCGGCGATCTCTGGCGCATCCGTTGCAATGACGGCGTCGATGTCGGAGCGCACGGTGCGGGCAGCCCCGAGCACGGAGGCCTCCAGGCCGGATTTGGCGATGGCCCGCACCGCCTTCAGTTCGGAGGGACTGACGGCAGGAATCCCCACGTTCATCACGTCAACGCCCGCATCGCTTAGGAGGCGGGCCAGCTCCACTTTCTCTTCCAGGGTGTAGTAGACGCCGGGCGTCTGCTCGCCGTCACGCAGCGTCTCGTCCCAGAAGACGACCTTCTCGGGGAAGCGCCGCGCGGGGCTGCCCTGAAGGTGGAAGTTCTCGAGTTCCACATCCTTCTCGGGGGCCATCGTTTCCGCTCCTGTAACGCAGCATCCAAGGCCCCTGCTATAGGGTTGGTGGGATGGGGCCTTATGGACCAGGCCCAAAACGGGCCCCGACGAGGGCAGACCGGGGCGCCGCCGTACTCAGATGATGGGGGGGATAGAAACCGGGAGTCCTGCGCCCGCAGGCCGCTCGGGTCAACCGGCTAGGTCCGCCAGCCAGGGCCCGGCGCAGACCCGCCGGGGCGCATGTCTAGGCCACCCACGCCGACGGGGCCCAGGCCGCCGCGGCCAACACCAGCGGAGCCGGGGTGCCTGTTTGGATCGTCCCTGGGGTAGCCGGCATCGTCGGCACCGTGGGATGGGCCGCCGGAGGCGCCGGCCTCGCTGTGAACGTGCGGAGTCTGCCCCGCCATGCAACCGCCACCAGCCCGTCGGCGGCGAGCCGCTTGAGGCGATGCTGGGTGGTCGTGCGACGCCAACCCCAGTGGCCGGCGGCGTCGATAATGGCGCGCTGTCGGCGGCCGGGATTCGCGACAAGCCACTCGTGCAGGTTTCGCATTTCAGGCTCACGCAACGCGACGATGGCCGGCCACGCCTCTGCAAAACGCTCGTGATTCTCGAAATACCGAAGTGTTCCCTTGTGCTCCATCTCCTTGATAAAATCCCATTTTCGCAGAACCGCCAGATGATACCTTGCCGTCCCGGCGCAGATGGCCGTCCCCCGCAGAACCTCCCGGAGCGTGGCGCCCGGCTCGGCGAGGATGTACTCGTAGAGTCTGCGGCGATTGACGTTGTCGAGTGGGTCGGCGCCAGGCCGGGCGTCCGCGGCGGAGCCAGCGTTGTTCACCACGGCGGCGAGCGCCGTCATGGTGCCGGCTCCACGAGTTGCATCGGCAACAACGGCAGCATTGGTGAAACGGCAACGACCGCAGTCTTCTGGTGGGGGAATCGGGAAGCCGGGCGGGCCCGATCATGAAGGGGCTGCCGGAGGGCTTTGGGCCGCGGCTCCTGCAACCGGCGCTGACCGCTGCTGGCTTGGCAGTGGCCGATGCCCCCCTCAGGGCCATCCATGATGCGGGGCCCAGGCACGGATCTGAGCGCATGCCCGCCCCTTTGCGCTCCCCGAGCCTTGGGGGCAAGGCCGGTACGCGTCGGCCATCGGCATGGGGCTTGCAGGGCGACCATGGCGGGACATTATTTTCTCAACGTTAAATGAGCATGAACAAATCCTGGCCTTTCCGTCGCAAAGCGCTGGATAGCGGCGACCATGCAAGGAAAAGCGATAGCGAAAGGCAAATCGACCCCCGTGACGGGGACCGTTCATGGCCCTCGACAACTCGCTCGACACACCCGTCATGGATGTGGGTCGTCCGTCCTGACAGGGCCGAGTTTTCGGCCCGGACGGGCCCCCCAGCATCCATGGGGGTCTCTTCCACTGGGACGCGGGGTCGCCCGACCCGAGCCGGCCGGGCCGGTCCGCACCTTCCGAAACCGTCAGGGGCCCCGGCCGCCGAGTGCGCCCGGGGGCGAACGCCTAGACATTCATAGCCCGGGCGGGAATGCCGTCGAAGCGCGCCGAATGTTTTCGTATTTGAAATGTATGGCTTATGATCCCGAATTATCGCTTAGATAGTTGGGGGCCACACCCCTTGCTTATTTATCGCTAATTTTGTCTTGCGAACAGGATGAGATTTAGTGCTGCATTCATTTGCATACTGTTCCTCGCCAGTGGCGTCGGCGGGACCCTGACACCCTACGCGAATGATCCGTCAAACCCTGCCTTGGTCGCCGACGCCTTGACCACGGACCCGGCAGCCGAAGGGGCGCGAATGCATGACGGATCGAGCCATCCGAGTCACCTGGCCGATGCATCAACGAATGCGCAGACCACAAGCATCGGCGTCGCTGGCGTACCGAGCGGACCCCATGGCCCCCGCGCAGCGCCACCGGGTGGAGCAGATCCGCTACCCCGCATGGATGTGGTCATTGGAGCCCTCGAGGATGGGTCGCTGGGCTTCGTGCTGGAAACGGTATTTCGTGAGCATGCGCCGGAACCAGTCGCACTTCATTGGCTAGACCGGGCAGGCATCCAGGATTTGCCGGGCCTGCTTTTGCCCGGCGAGCCGGTGGAAGTTACCCTGGCCCTGCCAAAAATTGCCGAAACCACACACGCGTTCAAATTCTGGGCGCAAACCGCAGAAACAGGCATTTACGAGATGTGGCGCACGTTCACCATCGCCGTGACCCGCGACGGCATTGTCCAAATGGACAAGGGAGATGCCGAGTACTTCCAGGTAGAACTCGCAAACACGCTGGACGACTCCCGTTCCGCCGACGACCCAGGTGTTACGGTCGATGTCGCCGTTAGCATGCCAACCTCGGCCGCGCCAGGATTTTCCGAAGGCTACGCGCCAACGATGGATGATGATACGCCCGAGGAATCCGGCGACGACCCATTGAACCCGCCAGAGATTACCCTCGAAGCGACGCCACTGTCCGCGGCCACCCATTTCCAGGTCAAGGCCTGCTGGAAGTATTACGAACCGCTCGAGGGCGGGCACGTTCGACAACGCTGGATCGTGGCGCAAGTTTGGGACGCCGACTCCCACAACTCGGACGATCTGCTGTGGAGCAGCGTGCTCGGTTATTCTGACATGGATGCAAATGGGTGCTTCTACAGCGACAGCATACCCAAGGAGGAGCCGGGCTTCGGGCTGGGCAACCAGGATGTCTATTGGCGGGTGTTCTTGAGCAACTCGGCCGTGACGATGTCTGACTGGAACTGCGCTTGCACAATCGTCTACCGGCACCCCGACGGCCCGATCACTCCCGGCGCCAGCGACACGCTCATTGAGTTCTCACCCATGGTCCCGAGCACATCCTCGCGCCACTACCCCCAACTGTTCCAGTACGGCCTCAACAGTTGGGACTACAGCGTGAACTACGCCGGAGTCAGCGGCAGCGACCTTGGCAACGTGGACATTGAATACGGCATCGGCTGCCCCCCCTTCTCGGGCAACGAAGTTCCCTGCTATCTGGACAACGAGAATATCAATTGGCCCAACGAATGGGCCCCCGTTCAGGATGTTCTTGGGCACGAGTACGCACATTATGTCATGGACCGCATGTACGGACCGACCTTCGAGTGGCCGGATTGGCTCGCACATTCACGCTGTGAAAACAACCAGAACCTCGAAATCGCCTGGAATGAGGGTTGGGCCAACTACTACGGGACCCGAATCAGTTACATACTCAACGAACCCGGAGCCGATCAAGATGTCCGGTTCGATTTCTCCCCATTTGATAACGGCTGGAGCATCGAATCTCGATCCTGCCCGAGCTATGTGGAAGGCTACGACGACGAATGGAATGTGGCTACAGCCTTGTGGGATATTCAAGACTCTGCTTCCACGGAATCGTGGGACGATTTCGACTACTCTGAGCGCCACATTACTGACCTCATGAACGAGTGCGAACCGCACCGCTACAATGAATTCTACGGCGGGTCGTGCGGCTGGGAAAGCAACGGCTACAATGTTTGTCATTTTGCAAAAGCCTCCTTTTTTAACCAGATCCCCGAGTACGACACCATCCCGCGTGCGACAGTTACCAGCCAGGGATCCTACACCTGGGTCCGCGATACCCTGACGGTGACGGGCACCGCACAGGACGATGAATGCCCCATCGTAACGATGGAATTCCGCGTCTCGTCGGATGATTCTTGTTCGATATACGATTATTGGGCAGGCTCTGATTCCTCGTCGCCTTTCCAGGGGTCCATCAATACGCACAACGTCCCGGATGATTCGGCTGCCTGGACCTGCGCACGGGCCTACGATGGCATCCGTTGGTCGTCATGGGCGCGATCGTCGTCGAGCATCGGCATTGACAATAGCCCTCCCGTGGCGTCATTGGGCCTCGACCGTTCACCCACCTGGTCCGATTGGCATTCCACCGCAGTCGGGGTGACTCTCACGTGCAGCGACACATTGTCCGGCATTACCGAGAAAACCTACCGCGCAAATGGCGGCGCCTGGCAAACCTATTCGGGCAAGGTGACTCTTTCCTCGGAGGGGCAGAACACGTTTGAGGGCAAATGCAAGAACGGGGCCGGCGACACCACAACATCAACAACCACGTTCAACGTGGACACACGGTCCCCCACTACGTCCGTGGGAATTCCTCCCGCCGACGGCGCCAACGGCTGGTTCGTGACCGCCCCGAGCCTCAGCCTGACCTGTGCGGACCCCAGCCCCGGAAGCGGCTGTGCGGCGACGGACAAGCGCATTGGTGCGACCGGTTCTTGGACCTCTTATACAGGGCCCTTTGCCGTCACGCAGGAGGGCACCACTGCGGTATCCGGGCAGTCGAGAGACAGGGTAAATCACCAAGGCCCGGTGAGCACCGATTACGTTTCGGTCGATCTCACCAACCCGTCCCCCGAGATCTACTCGCCGGCATCGATTGGCAGTTCGTGGTACACGACCCGACCGCAGGTTGACCTGCGCTGCCAGGACAATCAGTCGGGAATGGACTGGATCGGATATCGCTTCGGCACCACTGGGAGCTGGACGACCTACGGCTCGCCCTTCACCCCAACCAACGAGGGTGTCCTGACCCTTCAAACCAAGTGCGACGACGAGGCGGGGCGCAGCGCCCAGACCTCGCGCACATACCAGGTCGACTCTCGAAGACCGGACACAGAATTGGGCGTTTCCGGCCCCGAGGGCGACGGCAACTGGCACACCGGTCCCGTCAGCGTCTGGGTGATTTGCAGCGATCCCACGCCGGGCAGCGGCTGCCTGAATGACTACATGAAGATCGGTGCCGGCTCCTGGATCACCAATCCCGGGACCCGGCCGATATCGGCTGAGGGAACCACGGCGGTGCAACATTATGCATCGGATGTCGCCGGCCACAACGCATTCACGGAAACCACATACGTCTACATTGATAGCGTGGCGCCCGTGTCGTCAGTGAATTCCCCGGCCATCGCCGGGCCGTCCCGCACGTTCACGGTCGGTTGGTCCGCCACGGACGCGACATCGCTGACTCGTTGCTACGATGTTCAGGTCCGCACCGGTGGATCCGCCTGGACAAATTGGAGGACGTGCACAACCAGCACAAGTGGCTCCTACACCGGCACCGAGGGTGCCACCCACGAATTCCGTGCACGGGCGTACGACAATGCCGGAAACATGGGTGCCTTCACCCAGCCGACAGCCACGTATGTCAACCGCGCGCCGGTGGCGTCGGCGGGGCCTGACCAGCGCACCACGCTCGCGCAGTCCGCGTTGTATGGCGTCAGCGTGGACGCCTCAGGCTCATACGACCCCGACGGTCATCTGGTCGAGTATTGCTTTGACTGGGGCGACGGAACCCCGCAATCCTGCGGCGCGCAATCTTCCGCAACGCACCAGTACTTCTCCAGTGGCAGCTATACTGTGGTGGTAACGGTAGAGGATAACCATGGACGACAAGACACTGACTCCGCTCGCATCACTGTGGCACTCGTGTAGCTGGACCAGCCCGACCGTTGCGGCCGTGGCCATCACCGTCGTGCTGTTGTCCGGTTGCAGCGGCGTGCCGCCCACGTTCGACGTGACTTGGAGCCTGGAAGGGGACGAGCTCAGGATCACCGTTAGGGTCATGACCCGGATCGACCCGGGTTTGCCGATCGAGATCGGCCTTCGCCCTACGGCCTCGCTGCCTGAGGCGTCCTCGGTGTCCGCTCCCGCCAGCGGTGGTTCCATCAGCCACACGCAGATGATTCCGTTTGCTGGAGAATCGGTCAGCTTCCGCGCGTTCGCCGTCCAAGAGGAGGTGGGCAGCAACGGCTACCTGAATCGATATTTGGACTACGAAGCAGAAATCGTGGTCGGTGGCCAAGGGACTCTCGTGTCGTGCGAGACGCCTGAGCCACCTGCGTGGCCTACCATTACCAGATCCTCCGTCGACTCGACGGACCTGGTGGTCGCCATCACGCAGCCGGCCACGATTCATGTCAGCGGCGCGCGGCCGTCCGAGGACCCGCTCTTCGAGGGCCCTGGCAGCCGCACGTACAGCAACGCATCATGGCGCCCCGTAAGCGCTGTCGCGTGGTACCCGGCCGAGGTGTATGCACCCAGCGTCGTGACCCACATCAACCTGGAAGAGATGGTCGAAGGCGTGCACAGCCATTTGCGTGAGCCCAAGACGGCCCGGCCCTTCGCCTGTAGCTTCTCGATCTGACGAGCAAACGCGGCGGGCTGTCCGCGAGCGGGGCAGACGGGCCTCGGCTGGGCGCTTGCGTCTGGCCGAGGTCCCATTGCCCCGTGCATGGCCTGCGTACGGCACGCTTTTTGAAGCGCACCCTCCTGGTGCGCCTGGGATGCAAGCCGAGGTGAACGCCTAGTGGCAGGTCCAACCATTGCGGAGACCCTTGCCGCCGGGCAGAAGGAAATCAGCGTCGCCGAGTTCTTCGAGCGCAACCGGCAGATTCTGGGTTTCGACTCCCCCACCAAGGCGCTCATCACGTCCATCAAGGAAGGCGTCGACAACGCGCTGGACGCGTGTGAAGAGGCCGACATCCTACCCGATCTGAACGTGGAGATTCGTCCTGCGGAGCACAAGGACGAGTTCGTCCTGATCATTGAGGACAACGGCCCGGGCATCGTCAAGCGCCAGATGCCCAACATCTTCGCGCGCCTCCTTTACGGCAGCCGCTTCCATGCCATCCGCCAGAGCCGTGGCCAGCAAGGTATCGGCATCTCCGCGGTGGTGCTCTACGGCCAGATCACGACGGGCCACCACGCCAAGGTCACCAGCAAGATCGGGCGCGGCCACCCGGCTGTGACGATGGAGCTGGGCATCGACACCAAGGGCAACAAGCCAACGACGTACAGCGAGTCCATTGATCACTGGGAGAAGGACCACGGCACCCGCTTCGAAGTGGTGCTCAAGGCGCGTTACCAAGGCGGCCGCCAGTCGGTGTTCGAGTACCTGCGCAGCACCTCCATCGTCAACCCCCACGCCCGCATCACGTTCACCGACCCCACCGGCACGACCACGTTGTTTGACCGCGCTACCGACGAGATTCCGATCAAGACGGTCGCCATCAAGCCCCATCCCCTGGGGACCGAACTGGGAACCATCCTGAAGATGGCGCAGGCGTCGGAGTACCGCAAGCTCAGCACGTTCCTGCAAAAGGACTTCACCAGCGTCGGGGCCGACACGGCCAAGAAGCTCCTCCAGGCGGCCGACATTCGAAACATCGCGCCCCAGGATCTCAGCCGGGACGAGGCACGCCGGCTGCACGGGGCCTTCGAGAAGGTTAAGATCATGGCGCCGCCGACCAACTGCCTCAGCCCCATCGGCGAGCAACTGGTACGGCGCGGCCTCAAAAAAGAGACAGAGGACGTCAGCCCGGAGTACATCACGACCGTAACACGTCCGCCCTCCGTCTGGGGCGGCCACCCCTTCCAGGTGGAGGTCGGCATCGTGTACGGTGGCAGCCTGCCCAAGGACCAGCAGGCGCGCATCCTGCGCTTCGCCAACCGGGTGCCCCTCCTGTACCAGCCCGGTGGGTGTGGCGCCACCGCCGCCATCCAGGACGTGGACTGGCGCCGCTACGGCCTCGAACAGCGCGGCGGCAAGGGCACCCCCGTGGGTCCGGCCATCATCCTCGTTCACGTCGCCAGCACCAAGGTGCCGTTTACCAGCGAGGCGAAGGAAGCCATCGCGACCATGGAGGACATCCACAAGGAGGTCAAGCTGGCCCTCCAGGAGGCCGCCCGCGGCCTCGGCCGACACCTGCGCAAGCAGGCCAAGCGCGCCAAGGTGTCCGAGAAATTCACCCTGGTCAACAAGATTCTGCCCGAGATCAACCGCAAGGCCAGCCACATGCTGGGCAAGAAGGAGCCCGACCTGGCGCCCATCGTGTGCAAGATCATGGATGTCATCTGGATTGACGACGCCAAGGCGGAGTACGAGAAGCTCGACGGGCAGGTCGTTGAGCCTGTGCCCCGGGTGGTTCTGCGGGAAAGGGCCGTGACCCTCGACTCGTTCGACGGCGAGCAGGTGGTTGCCACCGAGGCCGACGCCGCCGACGGCGCGGGCAACGCAGACGAAGAGCCCATCGTCGAAGCACCCAAGCCCAAGCCGAAGCAGGCCTACCTAGGCACGGGGACGATCCGTATCATCAATTACAAGCTCAAGCCGAGCAAATTCCGTCTCTACGCCGTCCTGCCCGAGCATGCGGTGTTCGTTGAGGCCGAACCCAAACCCAAGCAGGTCAAGGAACGGTACGTAGCGTGGGACGTGCCCGTGCTCAAACCCACGCAGGAAATCGAACTGAAGATGAAGATCGGCGGCATCGGGAAGGGCGACCTTGACGGCCTCGACACGTACGTCGAAGGCATCAACGAGGTTCACGTCGTCGGCGCGGACCAGTGGCATGGAGGTGAAGAGTGAGCGCAGCGAACTCTTCGGCTCCCGGACTGCTGTCCTCGCCCAGAGGACAGCACGAAGGAGGTGAAGAGTGAGCGCAGCGAACTCTTCGGGTCCCCGACTGCTGTCCTCGCCCAGAGGACAGCACGACGGAGGTGAAGAGTGAGCCGGAACGCCACGGTCGTCGGCGGCCCGCTAACTCTTCCAGTCACGAACATCCGAGGTGAGACCTGATGGCAGCAACCAAGAAGGCGCCAACCAAGGCCCAGCGCGAGAAGGCGGCCACCAAGGCCATGGACGGATTGGCCAGCCAAATCTACAACCACCTCGCTGGCGGCAGCATCCCCGAGCTTCAACTCTCCAGCCGCAACAAGAGCAACATTGTCTTCGACGACCTCCACCGCGTGTGGAAGTATGGCCCCAGCATGACGACGCGCACGGCCAACAAACTGGACGGCGCATACATGCTGCTTCGCACCATGTACATGACGGATTTCATCAAGGACATGGTGCGGCAGGACAAGTCGTCGACCCTTCGTGAAATGTACTACATTTCCGAGGGTTGGGAAATGGCCAAATTTGGCGCCCAGGCCGAGTCCGACGGATTGGCCGAGGATTTGGAGGTCATGACGGGTCGCCTGCGCGAAGACTTCAAATTGCGGCCGGAGGAAAACGGCGCCGCCATGATTGGCGATCTGAAGATTCAGGAAGTCACACGCAGCGGCACGCGGCGCACCATCCACTGCCAGGATGACGTCGGCGATTCCGGCTACAACATTCCTTACAATGTCGAACCTGACAAGGTCACATTCAAAGACGTCAACGTAGACTTCCTCATCGCCATCGAGACCGGCGGTATGTTTGCTCGCCTGGCCGAGAACGGGTTCGACACGAAAGCCAATTGCGGCCTCGTCCACCTGAAGGGACAGCCGGCCCGATCGACCCGGCGCCTCCTGAAGCGCCTCAATGAAGAAACCGGCCTGCCGGTCGTCGTCTTTACGGACGGTGACCCGTGGTCGTTCCGCATTTTCGCTTCGGTCGCCTACGGCGCCATCAAGACCGCCCATATTTCTGAATATCTTGCAACGCCGACGGCGCAGTACCTCGGCGTCACCCCTAGCGACATCGTCAATTACGATTTGCCCAACGACAAATTGACGGATCGCGATGTGGACGCTCTGAAATCGGAATTGCAGGACCCCCGTTTTGATGACGATTTCTGGCGCGGTGAGATCGAGTTGCAATTGCAGCTTGGCAAGAAATCGGAACAGCAGGCGCTGGCCAAATACGGTCTCGATTTTGTCACAGATACTTATTTGCCTGAGAAGCTGGGCGAGATGGGGATTCTCAACTAACGCGCGGTTGTGGTTTGCGGCCTTGGCCGCGCGGGGGTTTGATGGCGACGGGAGCCCTGGCTCCTGGCGAGCCGGTCGGCGAGCGGACCGGGAGGCGCGCAGCACCTCGCGGGGGGCGGAGCCCCCCTGGATGGGGTACGTATTCGCCTGGGAAGATGAGCGAGATGGGGATTCTCAATTCGGCAGGCTTCGAGTTTCGTGCCCGGCCGTGCCGCGGTCGATGGGGGACGGAAGCCGCGGCTCCGGTCGCATGAGCCGGCCGGAGAGCGGACTGAAAAGTGCGAAGCGCCCCTAGGCGCCAAGCCTCCTCGATGGGTACGTACCCGCCACTTGCATCCGATGTTCAGCCCACGCCCCACGGCCAGGCTGGCCGGAACTACTCTTCCTCGTCCGTCAGCGGCGTACGCTCATCGATGAGGATTTCGAGCTCCCCCCACTCCCGGGTTTGCACGGTCACGAAAATGTGGTTGGCGCCTCGAAGCGCATGGCCCGCCACCTCCATGGTGACCTGTTCGCCCCGGCGGAACTCCAGTGGCTTGTCCCGGGTGATGCTGGCAAGATCTACATCACCATCGTTGGCAACCACATTCTCGGGATGGTACCGGACCCCGTTGATCATGATGTCCGGGGGCAGGATGATCGTGGCATTGCCCAAGACATTCTGGAGCGTGAACTCCAGGCGGCCGGGGCCCGTTACACGGAGACTGCCACGCTTGTACAGCTTGCGCAGCAGAAAGCCGGGAATCGCCACGCTCAGCGCACCCCAGGCTTTGGTTTGAGGCTTGCTTCTACCGGCGCGCGGCGGGTTGACTCACGCGTCGACCGATTCGTCATCCTTCTGCCCCCGACGGTAGTAGAACAACGGGATCGTCACGAGCGTGATGACGGCCATGAAAACGATGGCAATCACGGCCGCTTCGAACATCTCGTAGCTGCCCCTGATGGCACCCCGGGTGAAGATCAGGAAAGCCACTGCGGTCGTGAACCCGGAGTACGCCACCGCCTTGCCAACCGTCCGGAAGACAAACGTGGGATTGTTTTGTTTCTCCAGGTTCCATGTCAGATGCACGGCATAGTCTGACCCTAAACTGGTGATGAACGCGATCGGGATCATGAAGATGAACGCCAGATCGATATCAACGGCGGGCATGGGCAGAGCGCCCAGCCACCAGATGAACGTCAGAAGCATCGGGGTAATGGTCGCGCCCACGGCCCGGATGCTCTTGGTGAAGCTGCCCACCAGGATGGCCACGATGAGCAGGCTGATGGCTGAGCTCAGGGAGAGCCACTTGTTGGTGTAGTCGTTGTATTTCTTGATGCCTGTCAGGGTTCCGAAGTAGTGGTTGTCCGTGCTCTGCGGATTGGCATCGGTAAGCACCGCCTTGAATGCGGCGTCCGCCTTCTCGGTACTGCTCTGGTCAACCTCCAAGTTGACGAACGTCAGCGCCCATGCGATCGAATACGACTCGTCCATGAAGGTGAGAAGCAGGGGAGCCCACTCCTCCCGATCCAGCATGTCATCGTACGCCGCCTTGACCTCAGCGTCATCCCAGTCAGCGATCAGTCCGAAGTCGTTGTCGTATTCCGGGTTGATTCCCTCAAAGCACGGCAGCGCTTCGAAGAGCGGGTCGAACTCAGGTGGCGCCCCCTCGGGCGTGCCGCATGGCACGAATGCACCGCCTTCCACGGCGCCTGTCAGGATGCCGGGGAACGCGCTTTGCAGGCCGTCCTTCAGCAAGGCGTAGAGATTCAGAATGAAGGGAACCGAATTGACGGCGCCGCCAGCCTGCTGCACGAAGGGGTCGGCCTGCATGGCCTTGTGGATGGCCACCATATCAGACACGGCGGCCTTGGTTGCCAGGCCGCCAGGCTCGCGCGCTTTCGTGATGATTGTTTCCTGACCCACGGATTCGATCTTGACCTGGAAGCGCTCGTACATTTCCAACATGTGGGAGCGGTTGTCCTTGTGGGTCCACAACTCCTTCTGGGGGAGGTTGACTTCGACGGTGCCAATCACGTACTCGGTCTTCGGAATGAAGGACCCGAAGACGATGGTCGCAATTAGCAGCACCACGATCGTCACGGGCTTGTGGCGCCCCGCGGCGGAGGCCACGCGGCCGATGATGACGCTGGGCCGGAAGACCTCCTTGGCTTCGTTGCGCACCGAGAGGTGAAGCAGAGCGGGCAG
>JBFIJP010000007.1:0-26360 GCA_041600695.1 Thermoplasmatota archaeon
GACCAGCGTCATCGTGCAGGAGGGCGTTCCCACCGACTTGCGCGTCGGCAAGGGGCCCGATTGCGCCGTCGCGGAACCAGTGATGTACATGGTTTGCGGACGAGTGGTCGGCGGCTTTAATCGGATTCACGCGCAGAAGGGTGATCAGGACAGCCTCAATGCCCCGGGTAGCACCTTCCAGCCGCTGGCGTTCCTGACGCACGGGGAGGGTGAACCCGGCCCCGACGAAACGGTCCTTGACACGGTCTCCGCCCACGTGTACCAAGTCATTGGCGAGATCGCGTCCATTGCCACGGGCTACGAGTTGCGGGTCGCCCAGGAGCCCGGATTCGATTTGCCTCGCTACCCGTAGCCTGTTGGCGCTGTCTCCGCGCCGCCTGCCGGCGGCCGGCCCCGGGCCCCGGTCGCAGGCAAACTGGCAAACCCGCAACGCCCGGGTTGCCATGGCTGGCCGTTGCCTGCCAACGTTCTTCCTGCCAGGCATGATGGCCTTGGCCATGCGCCCGTTTCCGGTCCTGACGATGCTTCTGGCCGTCGCCGTTGTCAACCCCGCCACTGCTCACCATTGCCCGCGAGAAATCACCACCGCCGGGGTTCTCGTTCCCATGGCAGACGCCCGGGACGAATACCAGTACACGACGGAAATTACGCAGTACATCAGCATCGACACCCGAATCCTGACCGCCTTTCCCTAGCTTCCCGTGGTCAATCCGTATGGCCAGGGCGACCCCACCGACGGCGCGGTTACCATGGAGGTCTCCTGGCCGGACGGCGTGACCCACTCGATGACGGTACCGTACGGCGGTGGAATCACCCGTTGGGGCGTGCCCCCCGGAAACCTCACCATCCATTTCTCCTTGGCCAGCGATCCGGGCACGCCCGCGGCCTACGAAGCACGGTTCCTCACAGCACAGGCGAACGGATTCTGCTCGGGATGAATCGAATGCGACCCCATGGGCGAGCACTGCGCGGAAAATGGTGCCGGGCGGCACCCTGCGCCGCCCGGCTTGCTGTAGCTCTCTAGGGAATTGGGTAAAGCAGCCCCGCGCCGCTGGTGGCCACGGCCAATTCGTAGCTGCCGATGCCATTGACGTATTCGACGCCCAGGCGGTAGATTCCGTCAGCACCCACGGGCACCGGGAAATTCACGAGCTGGGGCGTGCCCTTGAAGCCGCCGGGCAGACCGATTGGCGACACCCAGTTCAATTCGTTGCATTGGCGGTCGTAGAAGTGCAGGCGCATGTACGCGGAATCGATCGTGTCACCGGGCTTGAGGGTGGCTACGAAGAGTTGACCTTCGTAGAGTTGCACGCGGTAGTAATCCCAGGTGTCGCTGGGGCTCTGGATCGCGCTGGTGTGCACGCCCGGCCCAACCAGGAGGCCGTCCTGGCAGGTGGCGCCTGCGTCGTAGCCGGTGGCGGCGTCATCCAGCGTCCAGGCAACCGGCGGTCGCTCCAGGGTAAACGAGTAGTCGGTAGGCTGGTAGCCGTCCACGACGATCAACCAGATACCCGAGATGTCCACATTCAATTCCACCTGGGTGGGGGCGCCGCCGACCAGGTTCACCTTGGCATCGCGCACCAGACCGTTGGGGTCCAGCAGCCGGACGCGGAGGTTCTGGGGCGTGGTGCCGAGGGTGGGCTGTTGCGCGAAGGACTCGATGGTGGCACTGGCGTCACTGCTGGGCAGGAAGGCGGCGTGAACCTTGTCGCCAATGTCGGCGGCGATGGCGTACACGTCCACGTCGCCTTGGCGATCGATGCGGGCGCCGTATTCGCCGGGGCCGAGCAGCCAGTAACCGGGGCCATCGGGGGCGTCGCCCTGGCGTCCGGCGTCCAGGTTCTGATCCAGTTCGCGCCAGGGGCCGCGCAGGACTTCGCTGCCAAGAATGGAGGCCCCCGAGTAGGCTTGTCCGATAATGAGTTCATCCCGGGTGTGTTGGCCCTGAACCAGCACGTGGATGCAGTTGTTGGTGATTTCCTGGAATCCGGGGCCCGTGACGGTGACGGTTTCGCCAAGCGTGATGCGCGCCTCGCCGCTGGTGCCGCGGTCGAGGAAGTCCAGGGGCACTGGGAAGCTGGGGTGTAACGATGGCGCCAGGCTGATCTCGTACGCCCAGCAGCGCTTGATGGTGGCTCCGTTGTCCTGCCAGGTTTGACAACCGGGACCGGCCAGGCTGCTGGCGGGGAAATTGATGGCGGCTAGGCTGTTGAGCATGCCATCGTAGAGTGTGTGGGTTCCGCTGGTCTTGGGCACGAACGGCGACGCACCCGAGGCGTCGGTGTTGACTTCTGCATGGGCCGTCGTGCGCAGGGCGGTCTCGTCGATTCCTAAGGCTCCGAGTTTGACGTGGGCCTGAACGGTGCGGGCGTCCGCCTTGTAAAGGCCGCTGCTGAGTTGGCTCCAGGCGTCGTCGTCCAGGGCTTCCACGTCGTAGGCGGTGGGCGTGCCGCCGATCAGGTGGAGGTACGACCAGGCGTCGTTGGAGGGAACCTGGCCCTGGGTGTGGGCGCCGGGGTTCTCGGCGATGGGGTCGGCCGGGTGGGTGAGGCGGGTGTAGACGCTGGTGGCGTCGGCGTCCACGGCAGGCGCCACGCAGAGGAAGTCCTGGGTATCCACGGCCGTGCTTTGCAACCAATCCACCGCGGTGGCACGAATGGTATGGGGGCCGGGCAATCCGGCCGGGCAGACCAGCGCCATGGGAACGTAAGCAGGGATGACGGACGCATCGTCTAGGATGGCAGGGGTCTTTTGGTGGATGCTGCCCAAATTGGCGGTAGACACGATGGTGCCCTGGCTGTTGCGGAATTCCACCTCGAACTCGACGTGGTCGATCAGGCAGTCATCGGCGGCGATGGCGTAAGGCGTCAATGAGCCCTGAACGACTGGCAGTCCAAACGTGGAAGGGCCGTAGACGGCGTCGCCCACGTAGAACTGGTGGGGCGACACGGGCCGCACGAGGTCCACGCTGGGGCCGGCCAGGTCACGAATCTGGTAACTGATCTGGAAGAACACGCTTTGCAGGTCGTTGGGATTGAGCACATGGTGGAAGTGCCCGGAGCTGGTGGCGATGTCTTCCAGGGTCTGGAGGCCGCCCGCCGAGATGCCGGAACCCAGCGCGACCGTGAAGATCTCAATGTTGTTGGCTTTCGCCTGCGCGGCCTCCCAGATCGGGTTGCTGCCCGTGTAGTCGCCGTCCGAGAGGATCACCATGGCCTGCTTGGCGACGCCGAGTCGGGCATTGCCGCTGTAGGCGCCGGGGGCGGGGCCGATGGGCGAATGGTTGGTGAGTTCGTAATGGGCCATGCGGATGCCCTTCCAGATTGCCGTGACGCCCCCGGCGTTGACGGTTTGGAGGGCCGCGTCGGTGCTGGCGGCGCCCAGGTGGGCGAAGTCGAGCCGCTTGTCTAGGCTGACGCCGCTGGAGAAGGTGACGAGCGCGGACTGGTCGGATGCGCCCAAATTGTTGAGCAGAACGGTTCCCGCCGCCTTGGAGGCCCCGATGCGGTTGTCGATGGTCATCGAGCCGGACCGGTCCAGAACCAGGGCGAGGTCAACGCCGATTTGCTCGAAGCAATCGGTCGGCGGTACTTCGTGGTCCGCGCCGGCAGGCGGCGCCATGGGAAGCATCAGCAAGGCGAGCAGGAGGGCCGGGAGGCGCAGGGTTCGGTTCAGCAATGAAGCCACCAAGTCCGCCACGCGGCGGGCGGCTACTAAAACCGGACGCAGCACCCGGCTCCTGTTTGCACCAAGGAAGGTGCAAGTGCACTGCCCGTCGTGTCGGAGTCTCAAATACGTGCCCCGGTTCGACGCTCCCCGGTGGAGACATGAGCTGGAAAACGCTGCCCGTCATGGGCCTCCTGATCATCAGCACGTTGCTTGCGGGTTTGTCGGTGGATGCCCACGACGGCGACCTCCTGCGCAACGCATCGAACCAGATTCAATGGCCGTACAATCCTTGCCAGGCACAGGGGGCCGAGGGCCTGGCGGGCGGTGTAGCCGTCGACGAAGCCAACGGGCGGCTGTATTACAGCCTGGCCAGCGACAACAAGATCTTCCGCACGTCCACGATGGCCCCCTTCGGCTGCCTGGCGGTGGCCACAGCGCCGACACCCGCGGGGGTCGGTTTCACCCGCATGGCTTTCGATCCGTTCCACAACGGAGCCGCAGGAATCCTGTGGGCCGCCGTTGCGGACCAGTCGGGAACGGTCCTCGGCCTCGATCCGACCACGTGGGCCATTGTTGCCCAATTCACGCACGGCCCCGGCGCCGGCCGCGACGTGGTCGGCCTAGCCGTCGAGGAAGTGGCTCCGTACCGCATCCATGCCGTCTGGAGCGGCGACCTGGTTGCCCAGCGCTACGCGGCCACCGGCGCCGCCGCGGGCACCGTGACCCTTCAGGCCGTCATCGGCGATGTCGTGAGCCTGTCCGGCTGGGACGACGACCTGCTGGTCGGTGACACGACGCGCTGGATCCGCCACCACGAACTGGACGGATCGGCATCTCCCCGCAACTACCGCCCCCATCAGGACTACACGGACGAATTCTTCCAGCCCGCCGCTAACACGTACTGGAGCCACACCGACACGGCCCTGGACCAGGTGACCTACGCCAGCCTCGGGGACGCAGGCCTGTTCACCATGAACCAGGTGGCCTACAACACATGTGTCTCCGGCTGCCCCATCTGGACCTGCGCCGAATACGGCCCCGAGGGCTGCATCCGTTACGAGCAGACCTGTCCCCCTGGCGGCTGCAACCCGGTCTACGAACTGCGCCAGTTCCCCCGACTCCAGGCCTACCGGGTGCAAATGTGCCCCGACGGCCCGTCCGACGACTGCGTGGTCGACCCTCCCTGCGACCCCGAACCGCTTGGCATTGCCCGCCTGGCCCCCCAGGACAACGTGTACGTCCGCAACACCGACACCGGCACCAGCGTGGCTGAGCCCCTCGCCATCCAGAGCAGGCTTCCACTCCACCTGGAAGACCCCAGCGGCCACGCCAACAAGCAATGGCAGGTTACCGGCCCCGTTCCGGGCCTCCCGGTCACGGTCTCCG
Source organism: Thermoplasmatota archaeon (assembly GCA_041600695.1). Taxonomy (GTDB): domain Archaea; phylum Thermoplasmatota; class E2; order JACPAO01; family JAHFTW01; genus JBFJVP01. The sequence continues at coordinate 5,056 of JBFIJP010000007.1, forward strand.
GCGGCCCCCTGGACACCGAGCTCAACACCCACCTGCTGCTGCCGGGCACCTACACCATCACCATCCGGCTGATGCACCTGACCAGCCCATGCACACCGGAGGACACGCTGCAAATCCACTTCCGCGTCGCCGACCCGCACTTGGAAAGCCGCGCCCAGAACATCCGCGTGGAGGGCAACCTCCCCGTGGACCTAGTGGCGGGAACCATCCTCCAAGCACCGTTTGACCACCTCATCGGCCGTGAGCAACTCAACGTCCTCACCGGCCACGTCAACATGCTTGCAGACCCCACCGACGCCCGCGTCCTGGATGCACTCGCCGAGCACGCGCCGCTGGCCGGGTCCGAATGGATTGGTGCCGCCCACGCGGACACCGACGCCGTGGACCTGAGCCAGTTGGATTTGCGGGGATTGTGCCTGACGTACGTGTCGGCCGCCGCGTGCAACCAACTGCCCGGCCCGACCTCCGCGCATGTCCTGCACACCCAGGCTGACGCCCAGATTGACGCCGTCACCGGAACCCCTGTCCTGGTCACCAGCCTCGTGGAACTCGCCAACGCCGCCGGCCGCACGGTGGATGAATGCGACCAGACCAGCGCCACGTTCAACTTCGGCCCACCGCCGCCCCTGCCGCCGGTCAACGTGAGCCAATCCTGCCCGCAGATCATCACGGGGCCCGGCTTCACCGCCTACATCAACGAGGACTGGACCCGCGCCGGCCAGGGATACGCCGAAGCGTACGCCAACATCATCCGCATCGAGATCGACCAGCACCCCTTCCGGGGCCGCATCATCATCGGCGAAGCCTACGCCGCCGCCTCCATCGTGGGCACCGCTGTCTTGCATGGTGTGCCCCAGGGCCTCAACATCCAGGACGACTTCGACACCAATGGCGACGCGCCGGCCAGCTTCGGCCCGGTGCTGGCGCCCGGCGTCTACAGCGCCCAGTTCCAGGACCAGGACCGCAACGACGCCTTCCAGGTCAACGCGGTTCCCGGCCAGAAGCTGCGCGTTGAACTGAGCCCCAGCCACCGCGTGCAGGCAGAAACCGCGACGCTGCCCACGCCGCCAGCCAACCAAGTGACGCCTCGGCTCATGAAGATGGAACTCCGGGACGCGTCCGGCATCGTGCGCGACAGCACCCAGGTGGGCTTCCCGTCCCTGGCCGACGCCCGGGCCACCGCCGTTGAATTGAACGTGGACGGCCCCGGCCCCTGGCGCATCGAGATCGTCCGGCTGGACAACGGCGTCGGCCGCGCTCCGTACACGGTCAACGTGGACGTATCCGCCCTGAACCTGCTGCCTGGCGACGGGCTGCCCCCCGCAGGCGACGTGTCGGATGCCTGCCCCAGCGCCACTACCGCACAAGTGATCCAGGTCGGCCTGCTGGACCAGAACGACCCCGCGGATGTCTACCGCTTCACGGCAGGAGGCCCGCGCACCATCGTCGAACTGACCATGCCCGACGCCGACGGAGCCGACTTCGACCTGTTCATCCTGGACGCCGCCTGCAACTTGGTGGCCCAGAGCACGGCGGGCAAGGGGCCCCTCGAGGTCAAGGGCGCCCCCGAATCCTACGTTGGCAGCACCAGCGGAGCCTACCACGCCGTGGTCCAGCGGGTCAACGGCATCGGCAACTACGAACTGACGGTGCGAAACACGTCGACGTAGAGCGCGCTTCTGCCTTGTTTTCCCCCTTCCCTTCCCCATCTGCGAAGCTCGGCGCAATGGCTCCGTCGCCCTGGAGATCCCGCCGAGGGTGCCTACCGGTGGGCCCCCGTCCGCCAACCCCCACAGACGCCTCAATCCTGCCTGCACGACAGCGTCAGGAACTCCCACGCCTCGCGCTCGGGGCAGTCCCCGGACGATGTGGTGTGTGGCGAGTGGGTGGCAGCGGGGAAGGGCTTGAGTCCGTACGTGAATTCGTACACGGCGCTGTCGCTGCCGTCGGCAATGTGGAGGCACACCCAGTCGACCTGGCTGGGGACGTTGCCGCGCTCGGCGCCGGGGCCTTCGTATGTGATGCTCTCGTAGGACCACGACCCGCCGTAGCGGGACGAGTAGAACGTGATCGACAACGCGGCGCCGTCGGGCGAGACCAGCTTGAACCCGCTGCCTTCCCAGGAAGCGCCGGTGGGCGGCACGCGAACCCCGTTGCGGGGATCGTGGCAGGCACCGAAGTCGCCGCCGATGACGGCGTCCACATCGGCAGAGATGACGCCCGTGGCTGTCGCGGAAGTGAAGATCGGTGCCGGCACTGCTGCCTCGCGGACGGTGACTTCAAGCTGCGCGCCCAAGGCGGCCGTCACGTAGAATTCTTCCACATCGAACGTACCGCCGAACGAGTCGGGCGCGGTGGGGGTTTCGCACACGTCGCCGTCGCTCATGTGCGTGCAGGATCCGAGGTAGTAATCGTCGAAGACGTTGCCATCGTCGCGGAAGAACGTCCCGTAGAATTCGACGTTGATGAGGTGGGGCGTGGCCTGCGCCACCTCGATGCTCACGGCGCTGGGGTGCGGCAACCAAGCCGTCACCCAGAAACCGTCGATGCCCGGCTGGTAGAGCGCACGTCCCGGCGCGTCATCCAGGAATCCATTGTGCAGGTAGAACGCGCCTGGCCCGGGGGCGACGATATGGCCGCTGCCAAGCACATCGCCAGGAGCGGCGGGAACAGAAACAGGAGCAAGCAGGAAAACAGCAGCTACAGCGAGGACCATCCGTGTCGGCGCTTGGATACGCATGAAGTTGAATCGGACCCGGGTATTTAGGAGCACGCGGCGGGTGTAGGCCTGGATGCAGGCGAATACCAGCGCCGGAGCCCTGATTGGGCCACCCTGCGCCCACCGCTCAGGGGAGCCCCTACGGAATCAGGTCCAAAACGCGAAAGACGTAGTTGCTCCAGCAATTGGCGGGGTGGCTGCAATAGCGATGCCAGCTCGTCTCCGTCTGGGTGGTCTCATCCGAAGCGAACCGCGCGAGGCCATCGGTGTACCGGAAGTGGAAGACCCCAACGGCGTCCCTGTCCTTGACGTTGATGCAAACCTCGGTGACGGGGCCAAAGATCCCGTCAACGTTGCCGTGCTCGTCGCCCGCGACCTCAAAGAAGCGGATTCCGGCGTCCCCGTAATCCCAGCCCGTGACGACTGCCGCATCGAAATCGGTGCCGTCGAGGCTTTCCAGACGGAAGCCCGTGCCGGCCTGGAACGGAACGGTCACGTCGCACGTGAATCCCCGTTGGTAGTTCGCAGCGTGATGCGCGGGCAGAACGACCACGCCTTCGGTGGTAGTGGAGGCGTCTACCGTGGGCAGCACCGTTGCTACCATGAAAACTGCGGCAAGAAGAGCAATACGTCGTGCATTCATGCAAAACGCGGTCGTTCCAATTCTATTTTAGCGTAACGCGCCCGCGAGAGCCGCGTGCAGGCGATTTCCTGCCGCCTGAGTTGGATTCATATCGTTCTCTGCACTTCCTGGAAGGAGTGGTGGCTCGCGCGGCCTGGCCGAGTTGCGCCAATCACACAGAAGTATTGCCGAAGCCAACGGCACCGGGGATCATGGTTCGTGACAACCCTCAAACTCCCAGACCCGATGCGCCCGCATGGCCCATCTGACTTGGCTGGGGCACGCCGGCTTCGTGATCGAGGCCAAGAACGGCAGCCGCCTCGCCATCGATGTCTGGAAGGACGCGCCAACGTTTCCCTCCAGCGCCGACCTGGCCAAGCTTGACCTGGTTATCGTCACGCACGGCCACTTCGATCATGCCGGCAGCGCCCCGGAAATCGTCAAGGCCACGGGCGCCACGCTCGTGTGCATCCACGAAATCACGTTCTGGGCGCAAATGAACGGCGTGCCCGAAGATCAAATCGTGGGCATGAACAAGGGCGGCACCTTCGAAAAGGACGGCTGGAAGCTTACCATGGTGCAGGCCATCCATTCTGGCGGCTGCCCGGGCGGCGACGAACACGGCCACCACATCATCCCCGGAGGATCGGCCGCCGGCTGGGTCATCGAAACCCCGGACGGGGAACGCATCTACCATGCCGGCGACACCACGGTTTTCCTGGACATGCAACTGATTCGGGAACTCTACGAACCCGCCATTGCCCTCCTGCCCATCGGCGGCCATTTCACCATGGGTCCCCGCGAGGCCGCCAAGGCCATCGAGTTGCTGGGTGTCGACCATGTGATTCCCATGCACTACGGGACGTTCCCGATCCTGGCCGGCACCCCGGACGAATTGAGGGAACACGCGGCGCAGCATGTGGCGGTGTACGTGATGAATCCTGGTGACGCCATCGACCTGGATGATGTGCTGGCCTCGTAGACGTGGCCGGCCACGGCGGCGGTGGCTGCCAGCATCGCGTTGTTCTTTGTCACCGCCCGGCATGTCCACGGGGTTGTCCGGGAACAGACGCGGCCGTTGCGGATTGCCATCATGGTGGCGTCGGCTGGTGCGGTGTTGCCCCTTGTGGCCTGGCTATTGCTGGACCTTCTGTGGTGGTCGCGCCTGCCTGGGGGAGCCTGAGGCGTTCAGACGCCGGACTTGTAGGAATCGCGGCTCGCCACGGCGGCATCATGAGCCTCCCGGCGAAGCTGCGTCCACGGCTTGACTTGGCCAAGCGGGGCGTCTTCGGAGAGCTTGCGCGCACCGTTCAACACGAGTGAACTGGGCGTGTTGCTTTTCCGAATTTGCATGGGCATTGTAACGGCTCTGACGCTAAACTCCAAGCCTGGTAACAAAGCCATCCTCTTCCCTCCTGTTGGAACCCCTCGCCTGGATGTCGGTCGCTAGTTTAGCGTCAAGGCCGTAACACCTATGGGAATTTAAGCTTGCGAAGGTATCGCAAGGGGTCATGTACCGACAGTATTGCGGTGTTCCGCGAGGCCAGCCGTAACGATTGCGCCAGGTTCCCTGGGGCGCTGCGCATGAGGCCCCGTGGGACGACGACCTCATAGGCCCGGCGGGCCGGCACGAAGGTGGGGGTCGGCGTTCTTAAGGGTTGTCCCGATCCCGATCGCCCGCATGGCCGTCTTCCCTAAGGCTGCGGCTCTGCTCCTGTATTCGCTGCCTGGTTGCCAGCGTACCACGTGGCGGCCGCCGCGACAGCCAGTCCGCCCGCTACCAGTAGCGGATTGCCGACAATCCACCCCTCTACGCCGGCAAGCGGGTTGTCGAGCGCGCCGGCTCGATCCAGCCCCCACGCGGTGGCTGCCACCAAGGCCAGGATGCCCCCGCCGACGCGCACGCGCGGGTACACGCGCGTGCGGCTCAGCAGCCAGAGGGAGGGGAAGACCAGGGCCACGGCGGCCAGTTGGGCCAGTTCGACGCCGACGTTGAAGCCCAGAAGCGAGGTGACTGCCGCGCCGGTTCCGAGGTTGAAGCCTGACAGGAGGCCGGCGAAGGCGAGGCCGTGTACAAGGCCGAAAGTGCCGGCGATGACGGGTTCGCCGCCCCGCACGAGGGGTCGAATGGCGTGTATGGCTCCCACGGCAACGGACACTGCGATGAGGATTTCCACCGGCCGGCCGGGGACGTTGACCCAGCCGAAGGCGGAGGCCATCAGCGTGATGGAATGGCCGATGGTGAAGGCTGTGACCACATGGAGCAGCCGCCAGAAGGGTCGGGCGGCCTTGTCGCTGGGCACCCAGGCGCGGGCGCTGGCGATGAGGGGTGCGGGCAGCAGCAGGACGAGCAGGAACAGCATGTGGTCGGCGCCCTCACTGACGTGCACGAAGCCGAAGCGTACCATGGCGCCGAAGGCGTGGGCGGGGAGGTTGCCTGGGTCGATGTCGACGGTGGTGAGGAAGCGGTACAGGATCGCGACGGGAACGCGTTCGCCTCCCGCCAGGCCGGCGGTCACCATGATTTCATGGGTGTCGTCGGCTTCGACGATGGCTTCGTAGAGCAGCGTGAACGTTTGCATCTCGGTAACGGGAACGAACGTCACGGGCAGGACGAAGTGGTCGAGGCCGTCGATGGAGCGGACCGAGGGGCTGCCAAAGGTCACCGTCCATTGGCCGTCGTTGTCGGACACGGACGTGTGGTTGGCGACGTAGCGGGTCAGGGGTTCGCCGTGGTCGGGGATGACTCGGTCGGGATTCCCCTCAAGGTCCAAGCCCAGGGCGCCGCCCAGTTGTTTGAGGGGCAATTGGAATTCGCCGGTGACCGTGTCGTGGCCGACATCCAGCACGATGCCGGTCATTCCGGGCTCGTGGGCCTGCCCCACGGGTGCCGCGAGGATGAAGAGGAGCACGGCCGCCAGCCCGGCGGCGCGGCGGTTGATGTGGCTGCCCTTCTGACCCATGGCTCCGAAACAGGTGAGGCATCTATACGTAGCCTGCGCCGGGCTGCATGGGGCCGTAGCGGACCGGGACTTGGTTTCGTAACCCCGCGGCGCCCGCCCTTTCGGCTCCACGCTTCAACTGGATCGTGGCGGTCGGACTGTGCCGCCCGCCGCCATGGCGCCACTTCTAGCTCGGCGCGTCGGGCTCCCGCAGCATGGCGCAGTCGATGGCAGCCTCGGCGATACTTTTGCCCAGAAGTGCGACGCGCTCCAGGGTTTCCAGAAGGGACGAGAAGCGCAGGCACTGGACGCAGGAGGGGAGTTGCGGCTGAGACCTGGGGGAGGTGAAGGTGTCGATGACGGACTCGCGCACCCCGGTGGGGGAGAAAGCGAGCGCACGGCGGATGCACTGGTTGGCCAGCACCGTGTCCCCGGTGTTGAAGGCCCGCAGGCACTGGTTGAGCAGATCGACGACTTCGTGCAAGCCCTCGTCCAGGGGCTTGACGAGTTCCGGCTGCATGGAGTGGTTCAGGGCCTGCACCATCCCGGCGAGTTGCATGGCGTGGTCGCCGATGCGCTCAAGGAATCGCGCCACGTACATGCCGTACAGGGGCAGCGCCGGGTGGAGGCCGATTCCCGGATTGGAGGCCGCGCGCCCGGCCGCCGCGGTGTACTGCTTCATGAGAAACAGCAACAGCCGGTCGATTTCCGCTTCGTAGCGCTCGTTTTCGCGGTAGATGGCTTCCTTTCCGCCCTCCAGCATGCGCCCGATGTTGGCCATCATTTGCACAGCGATGGCCTGCATGCGGCGCAGGCCCTTCTCGTGACTCAGCCCATCGGTTCCGGACAGGTCTTCCAGCAGGACGCGCCCGGGTGCTTCCTCAACGATCTGCACGCCGTGCAGGCGCGCACAGGCTTCACCGGTGGCCGTGCGGATGGCGTGGGTGGCGTCGGCGGCGTACTCCAGGACCGCGGTGTCGAATCCCGCGGTGTAGGCTGCCAGCAAGGTCCGGAGGATTTCGTCGGCGTCTCTGGATTGGATTTGCAGGATGCGTGTTTTGCGGGCGATCGGGCGGTTGCCGTTGGCCAGCACCCGCAGTTCGCCGTCGGGCTGGCTGGCGATGCAGATCTCGTCGCCCGCCTGCAGCCCGTGCGTTTCCACCCAATGCTTGGGTAAAGATACTGAATACGACGCGCCGCCGCCGATGAGCTGCAATTTTCTCGTTTCCACAGTGGGTCCCCAGGGTGGAGTCAGTATGTCAGATATGGGGAGTGTGCCCAATTCTTCACCGTGAGAACAACGCTCGGTAGCGGCTTTGGGTTGAATCTTCGCAGTCTGGGTAGTCTGCTACGGAGATGGCCAAGTTCCGCAGTGATGTGCGACCCCACATGGCTAACACAAGCCAAGAAGCAGGAAACCAGAAACCTTGGATACCGGGCGCAGGAGCGATTCTGGTGCTCCTCGCCTTGGCGTCGACGGCCGCAGCATTGGGCGGCCTGGTGAACACTCCCGTCGATGACGCCGTTCCCGACACGGGCGGCGGCGCCGTGCCAATAGACTCCAGCAGTGGGCCCACGGTGGTGGACGACGCACTGGGCCTACTCCATGGAAATCATGCGGAAGTGAGGACCATCAGGACCGATGGCACCGTTGATGATGTGTTGCCGTCCCCAGGGCGCCAGGCGCCAACGGAAGGCACCCCCGAGGCTGATCTGGCTGCCGACGATTTGCCCGACACCACGCCCGTTTTGCGCGTGCAACTGGAAATCCAGGCGCGCGAGATTGAGGTCATGGGCATTCCGACGGAAATCTGGACCTACAATGGCCACACCCCCGAGATCATCCGCCTCACAGAAGGGACCCGGGTTGAAGTCACCATTGTCAACGGCCACTCGCAGACGCACAGTTTCCACACTCACTTCCGCGGCAACCTGATCGGCAGCGACGGCAGCAGTGACACCGCCCCGTTGCCCATCGTGCCCCACCAGCACAATCCCTTCCCCGTGGAACAGAACCCCATTGGGCCGTACGAGCCCCGCCATGACCGGGATGTCGCGGACCCTGGAACCAGCTACACGTACTCCTTCTTCGCTGACACGCCGGGCAACTTCATTTTCCACTGCCACGTCTTTTTGGCCACCGATCACATCGAGCGCGGTCTGTTTGGCACCTTCGTGGTGTACCCCAAGGGCTGGACCTGGGAGGACTTGCCGCCCGACGAACTGAACGGGCACACCAAGGCCCGCGTGTGGGATGACCGCGGTCGCGAATACTACGAAGACATCGTCTTCATGACGGAGGTGTCGCCGGCTGCGATGCCCAACACCGGAGCCACCATCCCGGTTGGCCAGCCCATCACGAGTGAGTACCCGACGGCTGTTACGACCTCCGGCTTTACGCCAGCGGCCACGGGCAAAATCCACATGGCCAACTACCGCGCCTGGAACGACCCCTACCTGGTGGGTCCGGTGCAACCCAATGAGCGTGTCATCCTCCGGGTGATTAACCTGGGAGACGAGATGCATGACTGGCATGTCCACGCCCACTGGTTTGACATCATTGACAAGACCAGTCACGAATGGAAGCCGCTCCTGACGGACGACACCTGGCTGCTGGGTCCCGGGGACTCCATCATGACCATGCTGACTGCCGGCAATCCTGGCCACTGGTTCATGCACGACCACATCGTTCCCGAGGCATACATGGGCATGGTGCCCTGGCTCTGGGTTGAGGGCGAGCCGCTGCCCAACACGCCGCCAGATGTGAACGTGGACAACCTGGTCGATGGCGCGGTGGTCGCTGGAAAAGTGGTCATCCTGGGGACATCGGACAACTTCGAGGGCCGGGAAATGGTCACCGGCGTGGAAGTCCAGGTTGACTCGGGTGACTGGGAGCGCGTCGACGGCGTGCTGTCCTGGAGGTACGTCTGGAGCACGTCCGACCTGAAGGACGGGGCACACACGCTGCGCTTCCGCTCCAGCGATGGCCGCGACTTCTCACAAGTTGAGGAGATGACTGTGGTGGTGCGCAACAATCCGTCCCTGGCGGTCCCCACCGCTGAGGTGCTGAACGAGGTTGACGGCAAGGGTCTGCCTGCGCTCACGCTCCTTGGAGTCGTCGGCGCTGTGGGGGCCAGCGTTTGGGTCGTCAGGCGACGCCAGTGAGGTGATCATGATGCGCGTGTCACGGCTCTGTGTGGTCTTGCTGGTTGCCCTCGTGGTGGCTTCGGCAGCGTGGCTGCCTTCAACGGCCAGGATGAATGGCGTCAGCGGGCGCGCCGAAGGGGGTTGCGCCTGCCACGGTGGCGGGGCCCCGTTCGACGGCGTGGCCGGGCAGTTGCCTGTGCTGGCGCTGCTGGATGGCGCTCCCGAGGCCTACGAACCGGGTCAAACCTACGAGCTTTCGGCGGCCATCGGGGGCGATTTCCCCTACCTGAACGGCGGCTTCAACCTGAATGCCTCCGCGGGGATGCTCACGGTGCCCGCGGGCGAAGACAATGTGCAGATCACGACCCTTGACACCTTCGGCGGCGTGGCCGGCGAGGCCACCCACAAGACCCCGGCCTCCCGGTCCTGGCGGGTGGACTGGACCGCTCCCCGGGAGGGGGTCGGGCAGGTGACCTTCCGTCTGGCGGTCAATTCAGTCAATGGCAACAGCCAGCCCGACCAGGCAGACTTGTGGAACCTGTTCCAGGTGACCAGCCAGGAAGTCAATGTTGCCCCCGTGGCCCCGATTCCCGAGGTGATCGGCGTCGGTCCCGGCGCCGTCAACGTGTCCTGGGCCCAGCCGCCTGCCGATCTGGTGGAAATCCAGGTGCATGGAGGCGAAGCCGGTTTCACGCCGGGCGGCGGCACGCTCCTGGCAACCGTTGGTCCAGCCGAGCGGGGGGTGTCCCTGACCGATCTGCCCCCCGGTCCGTACACGATTGTCCTGCGGGTCATCGATCAGGGCGGCCTCAGCGCGGACTCGGAGCCCGCCGCGGTCACCATCCCCGCCCCGGCACCCGAGCCCGTGGCGGAAGCGGAGGCGCCCGAGAAGGGGCTGCCCGCCGCGCCGATGCTGGCCTTGATCGCCCTGGTCGCGGGCGCCCTCATCCGGAGGCGGCCCTGATGACCAAGACCCAGGCACCGCAGGCGGCGATGATCGGCATCCTGGCCGCAACGGCCCTTCTGGGCGGCTGCCTGGGAGGCGACGACGCGGATGCCCTGGATGTGCCATTGGTGGCTTTCACGCTGGAAAGCGGGTTCGACGACGAAGGCTTCCATTGGAAGGCAGTCGGCGGGGACCTGGATGGGCAAATCAACCCCGTCCTGCGCATTCCCTCCGGCCACGGCGTGGAAATCCGCGTCGTGCACGGCTCCAATCCGGCGGACACGGCCCCCCACAACATTCGCCTGGCGCTGGATGGAACCCCCGTCGCCGACAGTGATGATGTGAAGGCGCCCGGCGACGAGGCGGTGCTGCAGTGGGCTCCGGACAGTGACGGCATCTTTGCCTACCTGTGCAAATACCACGGCTTCGGCCAAGGTGCCGAATTGGTCGCGGGCGACCTGGAACTTCCCGCCCCGCCGGAGCCGGAGCCCCTACCGGCTCCCAGTCCTCCGGCGCCCCCTGAGCCGGCGGCGTACACCCTCGTCAGCCATTACGACATCACCACGCAGGACCCCTTGGCACTACCCACCCTCAACCTGCACTGGAAGTCGGATGCCGGCGACACGGCTGGCCAACTCGACCCCGATCTGGAAGGGCGCGTGGGCGCACCCGTCAGCCTGACGGTCCGCCACGGCGGAGACCTGGGAGATCTACAGGGGCACATCCTGGCCATTTACCAGGACGGCTCCGAAGTGGCCGCGGCACCTGAGGTCAACGCGGACGGCGAGGCAACCCTGGACTGGACCCCGCCCGGGCCGGGCGCTTACACGTACGCCTGCAAGAACCACCCCCTGATGGGAGGAACCATCAGCGTCGGCGTGCGCGTCATCACCCTCGAATCAAAGAATACGGGTGACGGCTACCAGTGGGAGGGCGTCGGTGGAGCCGCTGGCGGGCAAGACAACCCCACCATCGGCCTCGCCGTCAATGAGACGCTCAGAATCGTGTACCGCCACGGCGCCGGCCTCAGCGACGACCAGGTGCATGCGCTGCGCATCCGCGACGCCGAAAAACAGACCCTGGTGGACGGTCCTGATATCGCGGCGGCCGGCGACGAGGCCTCCATCGAGTGGGTGCCCAGCAAGCCTGGCACCTACTCCTACGAATGCAAATACCATCCGGAGACGCAGAGGGGCACCATCCAGGTTGCCTGAGCTTTCTCCAACATTTCCCAACACGGAAGGAAAAACCATGAAGACGACGAAGAACACCAGCCTGCTGCTTGCCCTGGCCGCCCTGTCGGCGGTCGCCCTGTCGGGCTGTACCTCCTCAGACGACGGCGCAGCATTGTCTGCGACCGGCAGCAACATCCTCGACATGAAGGACTTCGCCTTCGCCCCCGGCACGCACACGGTGTCGGCAGGAACGAAGGTCACGTGGACTAACAGCGATGACGTCGTCCACACCGTGACCGCCGAGGACGGCTCCTTCGACAGCGGCGACATCGACGGCGGCGACAGTTGGAGTTACACGTTCACCGCACCGGGCACCTACCTGTACTACTGCAAGCCCCACGCGAGCGAAGGCTCCGACGGGCACATGCGTGGCATGGTCGGCAAGATCATCGTGACCTAGTCCCCGGGCCACGGAGGAAAGGATGGATGGAAGATTGCCCGCCGCCCCACGCGCCCGGCCTGCTTGCACCCCTGCTCCCTCCCGGGCCCTGGCCTCCCGGCTCCACGTTCACCGCTTGTCCCTGCCCCCTCTTTCCCGCCTTTTCCCCCTCCTTGGCATCCCCTACAATTTTCTCCCCCAAATCCGGCGGCTCCTGCCCGTTCTGGCGCTGCTGGCCATGGCGGCGGTCGCCGTCGCCCAGGTGGATGAGCGTCCGCCGCCTGCCGAAGGAACGCCGCTGGAACCGAGCAATTGCTACCGGTGCCACGGCTCCGGCATCGGCATGGGCCTCACCAGCATGTACAGCATCAGCGCCCGCAGTACCACGCCCGAACTCAACCAACCCTTGCAACTCACGGTCACGGCCCGCAACGACTGGGTGGCAGATTTGCGCGACCTGTCTGCTCGCATCGACCTCGGCGGCGCGCCCGACGTCGGCTTCTCGGGCCGGCCGCCGCCCGTGTTGGGCACGACAGCCGTCGGCAACCTCACGTTCGATCCAATCAATCCCCTGGACCTGACCCATGAGCGCGCCGCCCGGGTTGAGATGCCACTACCCGCCGGTGCCACGGCCTTTCGGATCCGGTTGCTGCCCGATGTGCAGGAAGGCGAGGAAGCCCCCGATCTTCAACTGCGCCTCTGGGCACCCGCCAGCGACACGCGCGGCGATCCTACGCTCGTCGAAGACCGGTCCGGCAAGGGCGGCCTGGAGATGCTGCTGGTCGACGAGGCCACCAACGCGCGGCGCTCCGGTACGTGGCTCGCCGAGGTGGCCCAGGCCGCCTGCACGGAAATTCGGGACCGTTCCTGCCTGCGTGACCAGGGATTTCGCCTTGTGGGCGATGCCTGGTTCAACATCACCGGCGGCGCCCGCGCCCAGACCCAGCCGTTCCCCGTCGGCCTGGACGGGCAGGACCTGGATGCACCCCAGCGCAGCAGCGTCTCCTGGACGCTCTTCATCCGCCAGGAGCCAGAAGGCAACCAGACCATCACCGTCACGGTCAACACCACCGCCCACTTCAAGCACGACCACAACTCGGCGCGTTATGACGACTGGCCCTTTTCCCAGCAGATCACGCTGCCCATCGCCCTGCACGCCACCATGGAGCTGCAAGCGGCCCCCGCGCCGCTGGCGCCCGCCTCAGACGAGGGCCTGATTCCATGGATCGAGGCCATCGGTTACGCATCCGCCTTCGCGCTGGTGGCCAGCGTGGTGAGTGGCGGGATTTTCGGCAAGTCCAGCAAGCGTCTCCTCGATCGACTGTTCGGTCGGACCCGCCGTCGCGTCGCATTCCATATCGCCATCAGCTACGTTGTCACCCTCCTGGCCATGGCTCACACCATCCTGTTTGTTGTCGAGGCGACGTATCACTGGGGCGTCGGCCTGCTCTGGGGCGGCCTGGCGACACTCTCCATGATCCTGGTCGGCGTCAACGGCGCCCTGCAAATGCCGGTCATCCGCAGATGGGGCTACCCTGTCTGGAAGGTCCTGAACAGCGTCTTCACGTACGCCCTGCTGGTTTTCCTGGTGCTTCACGTGGCCCTGGATGGCGTTCACTTCAGCCGGATCCCCGAGCGCCTCGGCTGGCGCGATCCCGTGCTGGAATACCTGCGGGGCTGACCGGGCCCCGCCGGGCCTGATCGGGCCCGGCTGACGCACCGTGGGCGTTACCCGAGCGTGGACGGCAGCACCTGATCCACCATCAGCGCAATGAGCAGGTAGCCCAGGTACTGGATGGTGAACAGGAAGAAGCTGCGGTATTTCTTCGGGGAGTGGTCCGACAGCAGCTTCACTGCGCGTACACACAGCAGGGCTCCGAGGCCCAGGGCGGCGACCAAGTAGAGCCAGCGGAAGCCGTCCAGCGTCAGGACAATGCCCACGCTCACCAGCAGCGTCAGGAAACTGTAGAACACCACCTGCCGCCGCGTGCTCAGTTCGCCGCGGACGTTGGGCATCATGGGGTAGTCGGCCGCCGCGTAGTCGTCCTTGTACAGGAGCGCCAGGCTCCAGAAGTGGGCCGGCGTCCAGGCGAAGACCAGGCCTGCCAGAAGCCACGCCGTCGGGCCAATGGTTTGCGTGACGGCGGCCCAGCCGATGAGGGCGGGGAAACTGCCGGCAAAGCCCCCGATGACGATGTTCTGGGGCGTCGTAGGCTTGAGCCAAACCGTGTAGACGACCACGTAGTAGGCGATGGCCCCGACGGTCAGTGCTGCAGCCAGCCAGGCGCTCACAACGGCCAGGGATGCAAACGACACCACCGCGCACACGGTTGCATAGATGGACGCGGTCACCGGGCTGAGTCGGCCGCTGGCCACTGGCCGACTGGCGGTTCGGCCCATGCGGGCGTCCCGATCCCGCTCCAGGACATGGTTGAATGCCCCGCTGGCGGCCGTGCTGAACGTCCCTGCCGCCGTGACCGCCCAGAAGAGGGATGCCTTGGGGAAGCCGCCGGCGGCGGCGAACATGGCGGCCCAGGCCACGATGAGAAGGAGCAGGATGATGCGGGGCTTGCTGATGTTGACCAGATCCGACGCGAACTGGCCGAAGCTGGACCTGGAAGCCCTGGACGTCTCGGCGACGGCTTCACTCATGCTTCACCCTCGCCGGTATACACGGTGCGTGTCTGGCCGGGTTCGCGGCGGATGAGCGGCCTGTTGATGGGCAGCGGGCGCAGAAACGCGTAGGCCGCCGACAGCACCATGAGGCCGAAGAAGAAGGTGGCCGTGGCCAGGTGAAGCGTGGTGGTCGTCGCCGGGTTGCCCTGCAGGACGGTGGCGCCGCCGATGAAGATCTGGATGACGAGAACGATGCCCGCGGTGCCGGGTAGGACGCGCAGGGGCGCCGAGAGTTCGCGGCCACGAACGGCGATGAAGGCGAACGCGAAGGCGATGGGCCCCACGATGGAAGCCAGGGCCCGGTGGCCCCACTCGTACAGGATCTGCGCCTGGGTGTAATGCACGGGTTCGCCCTCCCACGTGCCGCCGTTCTCGCTGCTCGGGAAGGGTGGCAGCCACTGGCCGTAGCAGGCAGGCCAGTCCGGGCAGGACAATCCGCTGCCGGTGGCCTTGACCCAGGAGCCCACCACCATCAGGCTGAACGTCAGCGCGACGACGACGACGCCGAGTCGGCGAAGAATCAGGATGCGCGTTGCCGTTTCCATGGCTCGTCGCTGCTCGACGCAGACGAGCCCTGATATGAACGTTCGGGCCGGCCTGTTGCAGGTCCGCGGCTCACGCAAGCGTCGGCGCGGGCACCGTCCGGGGCTGCCGCAGGCCTGCCACGACGAGTGCTGCACTGAGTCCCGCAACCACGCCCAGAATGGCGAACGCATACCTGCTGTGCGCGGCGAGAGCTCCGGCGGCGGAGCCGGCCGCGAAGGTTCCCATGTAGGCCACAATGTTCTGGATGCCGTGGCCGCGCCCACCGCTGCGCCCTGCGATGCGGCTGACCTGGCTGGGGAGCACCGCCGAGAGGGTGGCGTGGGCGCCGAAGAACAGGACGCCTGCGCCGTAGAGGCCGAAGCCCGGAGCTGCGGAAACGAAAAGTGCCCCGGCCGCGGCGAGGACGGGAATACCGATGGCGATGGGCTGCCAGGTCAGGCCAGCCCGGTCGACGAGGCGGCTGGCCAGGCCCATGACGACCAGCGCTGCGGCGAGGATGGGAAGCATCGTCTGCCATGATTTGTCCGGTAGGAAGAACAGGACGGACATCAGGGCGTAGTTCATGGTGAAGCCGCCGGCCGCGAGGCTGAGCACCGGTAGGCCAAGACTCCTCTTGTCCCCCGTTGCCGGCGTCGGCGCCGACGCTGGCGAGCTTGCCGGGTCGCCCAGGTGCATTCGTAGCAGCGGCAGGGCCGTGACCATGCCGATGCCAGCCGTGATCCAGAACAGGCCCGGCACGCCCACAGCGGGCGAGAGCAACGGGCCCGCCATCAGGCCCAGGAAGAAACCCAGGCCCGCGGGCACCCCGATGAGAGCCATGGCTGTGGTGCGGCGCTCCTCGGGGATGGTCTCGCCCACCATCGCCATCGCGACGGAACTGATGGCGCCGGTGCCCTGCAAGAGACGGGCTGCAATCAACGTGCCAATGGAATCCGCCGTCGCCGCCCAGATGCTACCTGCGACGAACAGGAACGTACCCGCGAACAAGACCGGCCGGCGGCCGACGCGGTCGGACAAGGCGCCCAGCGGAAGCTGCATCAGCGCCAGCGTCAAACCGTACGCCCCAAACGCGGTGCCTACGAGCAACTGGCTTGCTGTGAGTGTGCTGGCGTAATCGCGGAAGTCCGGCAAGACCAGGCTCAGGCCAAAGACGCGGCTGAAGACGAGCATGGCCGCCGACGCGACGAGGGCAAGTTCGGAGCGGGTGAAACCCTTGGCCACGCATCGGGCTGGTTGGGTCGCCGTCAAAAGTCTTGCGTCGCGCCCGACGCTGAGCGTGCCATGGGGTTGCAGGGCGCAGGGGCTCCGGGCAGTTGCTGGGCGCGGTTGCAGGGTAGTCATGCAAGGCAAGGCGCAGTCGACGCGCGCCTGTCCCCCGGCTGCCTTCGGTCGCGCTTGGGCCCTCTCGGCGGTCCCCGTTAACGGAAACCCGCCTGGCACCGGCCCGGACGACTCGACTAATATAGCATCTCGTCAAATGTTGCGGCGGACTGCCTTATGTCTCCCCGTCAGCAACTCCAGGACTCTCCGGCCCAACCTCCCCTCACGCCTGCCATGCGCGACCTCATGAACGAATTGCGAACCATTGTCAACAACCCCATCGTGGAGGCCGCCTACAACGAAGCCATCGCCCACGTGCAACCCATCGTCGAGACCGGCGAGGCGAACCCCTGGATTGGGCAACCCATTGACTATTTTGTAGACTATTTCCGTGACTGGTTCACCTTCCTGCCCGAACCCAGCGGAGGCCTCGGAAAAATCGTTCCATTCACTTACTTCTACCTGAACAACGAATCGGCTTTCTTCTTCCTCAACGAGTTCAAGAGCCGACGGAAAGGGGCCAAGCACTACTCCACCGAAATCTTCGACTGGACGGTGAAGTTCATCAAGGAGCGGGGCCGCTTTATGGACTCCCAGGCTTCGAAGGGGCACATCCAGTCCTGGATCGACGACCCTGCCACACATATCGAGGATTTCATTGTGCCTCGGGGCGGCTTCAAGTCCTTCAATCAATTCTTCACGCGGGAACTGGATCCCGCCAAGAACGCTCGACCCATTGCCGCCCCCGACGATGATTCCGTCGTGGTGGCTTCGGCCGACTCGGAAATCAACTTCATCCTGTCCGACCTGACCCTAAAAACAAAGCTGAACGTGAAAACCCGCCAACTCAACGTCGCCGAATTGCTCAACCACTCAAGATTTGCGCCGTACTTCGAGGGCGGTACCGCCGTTTCATGCGTCCTCATGCCCGCCAATTACCACCGCTACCATGCCCCCGTCGCCGGGCGCATCGTTGAAAGCGCCGAAGTGGCCGGAATCTACAACGGAATCACGGATGGCGAACACTGGTTCAACGACATCTTCAATGTCGGCGAAAGCACCACGGACTTCAGCATCTTCGAGGATTTCCATCGCTCGTATTTCGTCATCGAGACGGAAAAACACGGATACGTTGCCGTGGTCCCCGTGGGCCTGAACACCATCAGCGCCATGGCCCCTTCGGTCGTCAACAACAAATCAACCATGGTGCCGCCTGGAAGCCCGCCGGTTCCCGTCAACAAGGGCGACGAACTCGGCCATTTCGCGTACGGCGGCTCCCTGAACATCCTCCTGTTCCAGAAGGGAGTCTTCACGTCCGTGTCGGTTCTGATGGGAAGTCGTCTCGGGACCCTGGGCCAGCCGGCGCCCCTGCGGGGGGACGTGCAATGAGCCAGGCGGTGGGCGTGCGAGAATCGCTTCTCACCTTGCAGCGCAAATACGAAGCAGGGGACAAGAAACCCCTGGAGGATCTGGTGCGCGCCTGGAAGGGCATCCAGGAACTACCCCCGGACGATCCCCGCTCCTTCTTCGTCCTCGGGGGCTACCACGGCGAACCCTTCGAACTCCGCCCCGAGGTTGACAAACTCTCCCCGACCGACATCTACGCGTACTGGGGCGGCTACTGCCACCACGGCAACGTCCTGTTTCCCACCTGGCACCGCGTCTACGTGAAAAAACTGGAGGAGGCGCTGCAAAGCATCGTGCCCGGCGTCATGATGCCCTTCTGGGACGAAACAGACGACGACAGCCGGCGAAACGGAATTCCGTCAATTCTGACGCAAGAAACGTTCGAACTGGATGGCAAGACCATCCCCAACCCGCTCAAATCCTTCGTGCTGCCCAAACGCATTGATGACAAATACTGGGGAGACAACGAGGGCGAACGCCACCCGTATCGAAAACCCGCTGGCTATGCCACCGTGCGGTATCCACTATCCGGGCTTGTGGGCAACAAGAGGGACGAACGGGAAACCAGGCAACACAATCGCCAGTACCCGGATGAAGCCCAGCGGACGCGGCTCCTGAACAAGAATGTCCGCACCTGGCTGCGCGGCGGAGATACGACACCGGACGATCCGCATCCCCAAGGCGTCGGCGTGTACCAGGACTACCGCGACTGTTTGCGCGCGCCCAATTACACTGTATTTTCAAACACCACCTCCGCGGCGGCCTGGAACAATGCCGGCCACCCGCGCGCCGTTCCCCTTGAGGCGCCGCACAATGACATCCATCTCGCCGTGGGCGGATTCGACCTTCCCGTCCTGGGCGGTCCTGGATCCACGACCGGCCAGCGGGCGGGTGCCAATGGCGACATGGGGGAAAACAACACGGCGGCGCTCGATCCAATCTTCTTCTTCCACCATTGCAACGTGGATCGTATGTTTTGGCTGTGGCAAAAACAGAACGGCCACACCCAAAAGCTGGACATCATCAAGGGGTATGCGGGCACGGATTCCAGCGCGTCGCAGGGCCCCACGCCCGGCATCCCGCCGGGAACCCCTCTCGACCTAAAGACCCCGCTGCGCCCCTTCCGGCACGGAGGCCGCGACGGATACTACATTTCCGAAGATGTCATCGATATCGAAAAAATGGGTTACACGTACGGCTCCGGTTCGCTGGAGCAACTGGCCCCGGAGCATGAAGCTGAAGCCCAGGCTCACGGTAGCCAGCGGCTCCTGGAATTGCGTGGCATAGACCGGGCGCTCTTCCAGGGTTCCTTCGTGTTGACCGCCATTGCGACCATCACCGCGCCCGATGGCACCACGAGCGACCGGATCGTGGGGCACCATTCGGTCTTCAGCAGGTACAATGTTGTCGCGTGCGCCAATTGCCTCACCCACCTGGAGGTGGTCGCCCACTTCCCACTGCGGGCATTCACGGACGACGAGGTAGACCGATCCAGATTCCGCGTTCAGATCACGCATCGCGCAAAGCAATTGCCTGAAGGCCTCACGCCTGAATTCACCGTGCTCGATCCGGGCGGAACCATGCAACCCCCCGGAGATGCCAAACCAACGGCCACGCCGCCGCGCCATACAAGCCGCATAACCTCAACCGCCGGCATTTCGATCTCGGAGCGCACGGATTCGCTCGTGGTGGCAATCCCCGTTTTCGAGGGCGTAGACCTCTTGGATTTCAGTGCCCCGTGTGAAATCTTCAGTTGGCTCGGCCCTGGCGCCGAACGGGTCGGGGGGCCCCGTTTTGACGTGTACCTGGTGGCTGCGACAACCGACCCGGTGACGACGCGTGACGGAATCCGAATCATCCCCCACAAGACCTTCGGTGAACTGACTGAGGTGGATCTGCTCTTCGTGCCGGGCGGCAGCCTCGATGGAATTGTAGCCGCAGGCAACGATGCCCAATTCGGCGATTTCATCAAGACCCGAGCCGCGGGCGCCAGATTCGTTACGTCCGTGTGCGATGGGGCATTGCTGCTGGCCAATGCGGGATTGTTGGATGGCCATGACGCGACCACCCACTGGGCCTTCACGCCGTGTCTTCGTGAATTCCCTGAAGTTCGGGTCGTGCCGGGGTATCCACGTTTCGTGGTTGACCGCAACCGCATCACGGGCGGTGGAATCTCGGCCGGCCTGGACGAATGCATGCATATTGTTGAGATGATCGCGGGCCCAGAGGTGGCGCGCCGGGTTCGCAGAACGATTCAGTACTTCCCGACATCCGTGCCTCAGGACCTGCCCGGCGATCCGGCGTGCCCTCTGCCGTCCGTTTACCCGTCGTGGCCGGCGAAAATCGAGGAAGTGGCGGCCACTGCGAAAACCGGCAATGGGCACCGCGCGCAGAACAAGTCGTAGGTCGACGTAGGCAGCCACGGTCAACTGCGGCAGGCCCCATTCAGGGGTGGCCCCCCTGGGGGCTCCGCCCCCGTTGGCACTGGCCCCCCTGGGGGCTCCGCCCCCGTCGGGTCTCCCCCGAGCTAGGGCCGGTCTGCTTCGCAGACCGACCGGGCGCGGTTTCGGCGCTCGCTGGCGCTGAGATATTGAACGGACCCACCCGGATTCAAACCCTGGGGGCTCCGCCCCCGTTGGGTCTCCCCCGAGCTAGGGCCGGTCTGCTTGGCAGACCGACCGGGCGCAATCACACGTCACTGGGAAACGGACCGGCACCCCGGGGGCTCCGCCCCCGTTGGGTCTCCCCCGAGCTTTGGCCGGTCTGCTTCGCAGACCGACCTGGTGCAACCACACATCACTGGGAAACGGGGCACCCCGGGGGGCTCTGCCCCCGTTGGGTCTCCCCCGAGCTTTGGCCGGTCTGCTTCGCAGCCCGACCGGGCGCAAACCACCGCTGACTGGGAATAAAACGGACCCACCCGGATTCGAACCGGGGTCCACGGCTCCGAAGGCCGTAAGGATATCCAGACTACCCTATGGGCCCAGTTTGGTACTGGTGCGGTTGTGGTGGATGAGGCGGCTTTGAAGGCCGAAGGATGGCCGAGAGACGGCGAAGCCGGCTGTCGGCCAGTGAGCCGAAGGCGAACGGACCACGAGCCACGCGCAGCGCGTGGCTTGTGGGATCCAGACTACCCTATGGGCCCAGTTTGGTACTGGTGCGGTTGTGGTGGATGAGGCGGCTTTGAAGGCCGTAGGATGGCCGAGAGACGGCGGAGCCGGCTGTCGGCCAGTGAGCCCGGAGGGCGAACGGACCACGAGTCACGCGCGTAGCGCGTGGCTTGTGGGATCCAGACTACCCTATGGGCCCAGTTTGGTACTGGTGCGGTTGTGGTGGATGAGGCGGCTTTGAAGGCCGTAGGATGGC
>JBFIJP010000008.1:0-24839 GCA_041600695.1 Thermoplasmatota archaeon
GGCGCCGTGGACGAGTGCTGGGTGTACCCGAAGTACAACGGCGTCATGGCGCCGGACCAGCAGCAGCGACTCCGGGACAACAACGCCGTCTGGGTGCCCAACCGCGCCTGGACCTCCTATTGCAGCATCGATGCCTGCGAGGACGACTTCGCGGTGCCCATGATCGGCAGCCGCAACCTTCTGCGGAGCGAGGAGCGGGAGGAGCAGCAGGATTACTACTGGCTCCTGGAAAAGGCGGGCATGCCGTTCCCGAAAAAGATCGACCATTACAACGACATTGAGCAACTCTCGATCGTCAAGCTCCACCACTCCCAGAAGCCCCTGGAGCGCGGCTTCTTCACCTGCGCCAGCACCGAGGAATTCCACGACAAAGCGCAGAAACTGATCAAGCAGGGCGTCATCGACGAGCCCAGCCTTGAAACGGCCCGCATCGAGGAATACGTCATCGGCCCCGTCTTCAATTTCAATTTCTTCTACAGCCCCGTCAACAAGGCCCTCGGCGACGAGCCCCTGGAGCTGCTGGGTATTGACTGGCGCTTCGAGAGCAGCCTGGACGGCCACGTGCGCATCCCGGCCCCCCAGCAGATGACGCTGCCGGATCACCAAATGATCCCCGAAATGACCGTCGTCGGGCACAATACCGCCACGGTCCGCGAGTCGCTGCTTGGCAAGGTGTTCAAGCTTGGAGAACAATGGGTTGACGCTGCTCGGGAGCACTACAATCCGGGAATTATTGGTCCGTTTTGTTTGCAGACGTGTGTTGATAAGGATATGAATTTCTTCATCTACGACGTTGCACCGCGCATTGGTGGTGGCACCAACGTACATGTTGGGATGGGGCACCCGTATGGGAATGCGCTTTGGCGGACTCAGATGAGTACTGGGAGGCGGGTTGCCCGAGAGGTTTTGATGGCTTCGCGAGAAGGGTTGATGAGGGAGATTGTGACGTAGCCTGGGCATCCGCCGAGTGAGGCTGTGTGACCACGGGCGCCCACGCAGCTAATAGTATCCAGCACTACCAGGCTTTAAGCCGATGCTAGCCGTCACGCCGCCTAGTGCAAGCTACCGATCAAGGAAGGGCACGGACCTTCCTCCACTTGTCTGATATCCATTTCCACGATTGGGGCCCCGATTACCTCGACACCGATCGTGAACTGCGAACCGCTCTGGCGGACGAATCGGTCCGCATGGCTCGTGATTTCGGCCCCCTCGACGGTATCCTTGTCACCGGGGATATCGCGTTCAAAGGGGACGCAGCGGAATACGCCGAGGCCGCCAGTTGGCTCACCGGCCTCCTGGCCGAGCATGATCTTCCACCTTCCGCTGTATGGGCAGTCCCCGGGAACCACGATGTGGCATGGAATCTTATTGATGATTCGCACGGCGCCGAGCGGCGTCTGCTACGATCCGCAACGCAAACAAGCCTCGCGACCGCAATCCGCAAGCAGAGTTCCTTTTTTGAGGCCCCGTTTGAGGCTTACATCAAATTTGCCGCGACATATGGATGCATTCCCCAGCGTGCCGATGGCTACTGGCAGTACCCCGTCGGCAACGAAAACCCACTGGTTTTGACTGATGGGCGAGTCTTACGGTTGTTCGGAATTAATACCGCCTTGCTCTGCGGTAAGCGGCCTGACCTAGACTGCCCTTCGGAACAGCGAGGTGAAATAAATTTCCTGGAGACGGCAGTGCATCTGCCCCTCCCCTCCGCGGATTCACGTTTTGTCAATGTCCTCCTAGGACACCATCCCCCCTCATGGTGGTATCATGATGAAATTCAACCGCTAAGCGCGTTTGCGGAAAATCGGGCACATATCCAGCTCTACGGGCACACGCATGCCCCTGAGATCTACACTGTTGGCGCTAGCTTGGTCGTTCAAGCGGGGGCTGTTAATCCTCCACGCCTCGCCGGCCCGGCCCCGGCTGATCCCTGGAGACCAAGCTTCTCCATGGTTGCCATTGATTCTCCTATAGGTGGTGGGGGCATACATGTCCGAGTCAGCCAGCGGGCCTGGGATACCAAGCGTACATGCTACACATCCCGTGGCGAGGACGTAAACGGATGGTTCATCATTGATCCTTTGCTTAGAGGTCATGTGGCCCATGCTGCACCCGATGAATCCCCGCCGCCGCAGGCGGGCGATCCTGAGGCCACGCCATCGGAAGTCGCGCAACCAGCGGATTCATGGTCACCGCGAGAATTATTCCGGCAAATCATGCTCTTGCCGTCCGCCAAGTACGAAAGGATCTTCAAGCGCCTCGGCTACACTCCCGGTGACTCTGATTTGGCAAACCAGCTCGGAATGCCATATTACATTCGTAGTTTCAGAGAGATTTTGAACAATGGTCGCCACCAGGATTTGTTCGAAGCCATGCGCGCTGAGGGCATCCCCTGGACCGGGGGGACCCAATGAACCTGCAGATGCTACAACAACGGTTTGCTTTAAATGAAGAAGAAACCGGGCTGGCCGACCGAACGATCAAGAAATTGTACGAATGGCTGACGGAATCCGAAGTGGAGCGGGCCGTTACCCTGTGGTTCGCGGGGCGCGGCCTGGCCGCGTCAGGGGAACTAGAGGAGGCCCTGAGCGCGCTCAAGGTTTCTGCTGAGTCGCCGCTCGGGCGGGGCCTAGCTAATGCCGTCCTAGCTAAAGCGATTGAGGCTGAAAAGGAAACAACGGGCGAGGTCTCGGCAACTCTCGTAGCGGCAGCGTATCCCATCATCCGGCAATCGATTGATCAGGCCCTCGTTTTTCGCGCGGCTGAAATTGTGACGCGGAACCTTGCTGACCTGTCCCCCATCGGCGCGGGTGCGGGCGATCCGGACCCTGTAGAAACTGAACGCGAGCTCCAATGGTATCGATGGAAAGGCGCTGCGGAGAAGGATGACCTACCCTTTGATGCTTCAAAAGTGATGTCTAGAATAATTTCATTGCCGGAAACCGAGGCCACGTGGCCTCCCAGCAACGATTGCCACCATTACGTCAGCCAGCTAATCAAGGCCCTGCCCGATGAGGCAGTCCACACCGGCGAAGCAATATCTTGGCTGGAGCCAGAAGGAGTTGATCTAGTCAAGAAATTCTGGCCTTGGGTCGAAGGACGCTCGGAGGGCTCGGTCGTGCCCCGAGAATTTGCGATAAGAGTTTGGATCATGAAAACTATCTATTCCACGGAGGACATCTAAGTGGGAGACGAGTGTCGACTTGAAGGCTGTTCCGTTCTTTCGGGAGGTAGCTGCCTTGAGGGCCACGGCGAATTCCGAAAGTGCCCGAATTTTGTCGGCGATGCTCCGGCGGTCAGGGTGGGCCATTCTGGAAGCGCCCTGTCACCCGATGAAATCAAAACCATGCTTCGCAGCCGCCGCACGGAGCTAATTGCCTTGTGTGGCGACTTTTCTGTTGGAAAAACAACATTGGTCGCGACACTGTATCAGCAATTTTTGGAACCAACGCCAAAGCGTTTCGTATTTGTAGATTCGAATACGCTCGTGGGGTTGGAAGAGCGCTGCCACTACGCACGGCTGGCGTGTGGGGGGAACAGAGCGGACACAAAACGTACGTCTAGCTTAGTACAAGAAGGATTACATTTGAAATTGGCCCCTGCAGCGAATGCCGGCCTTGCAGCCGACTTGATATTCCTCGATTGTTCGGGCGAAAGATGGCGGCGCCTACTTGAAGGCCGCGAAGATGGATCGAATTTTGACCCGGTTTTCGCAGCAGCTGGCCAGGTCGTGGCCGCAATTGACGGGCCTGCCTGCCTATCTCTCGAAGAGCGCGTCACTCGACCCCGCAATTTGCGGTCCACAGTTGAGCTAGCATGCCAGGAGGGAATTTTTGCGCCTGACGTGGAGATTCACGTGGTGGTTACAAAGATGGACCAAATTGACAAAGGCTCGCCCGACTGGTTGGCCTTTGAGCACGAGCTTGACCGACAATTGAAGCTCATGAGAGCCCATGGCCGTAAGGTGCACTTGCACCACGTTCAATGCGTCGATACACTATCGGGCGAGACTCGGGATTCCATGATGGCGTTCTTAGCTGGCGTGGTTCCTCAAAGTGGCCAAGAGTATCCCGCTCCGGAACTGTGGCAAGCAAGTGGCGGTGCTTCGTGACTGACGAAACCATAGTCGCGTGCGTCGGACTACCGGACAGCGGCAAGACGACATTGCTGGCCGCTCTTTGGGACCAATTGGATGATGAAAGCCAAGCCTGGACGAAAGATGGCGAACCGCTCCAGGCAGGATACCTGCGCGCCATGGCGGAGAATTACCGCAAATGCACAATCGTTGGACGTAACGCAGGTCAAGCGATGCAGGTAGTCGAGATTCCGGTAAAGTCGGATACCGGCCGCCAAACTTTGCGCTGGCCAGATGTTGCTGGCGAAGAATTCCGTGACCTTTGGCACAAGGGCGAAGCCACATCTGAATTGCTGGGGCACATTCGCGACGCGCGGCACGTTTTGCTCTTGATCCGAATTGACCAGCTACACAAACCGGCCATGATTGTGAGCGAATTCGATGATGCCATTCCCGATAGTTTCATCGGGATTGCGGAGAAGCCAGCTAACGTGCCCGAAACAGGTTCCAGGGGCGCCCTCGTCGAGGTCGCATCGTTGGGTAGGGCGCCTGAAGCCGCCTCAGTTAGCATAACGCAAAACCGCTGGTCAACAGACATGTTGCCTACGGACGTTAGCTTAGTCCTGGGGATGAAGCGCCTAAGTGAATTAGCTTCCTTAAGCACACGGTTCACGCTAGTCTTGACGTGCTGGGATACCCATGAGACGAGCGAAAATCCGGAGGCATTTCTTCGGCGCGAACTTCCGCTTGCAGATGCCTACATTAGAGGAAGGCAAGGACAATGGTCGGTCGTTGCTATTAGTGCGCAAGGCGGAGACTACGGGTCCGATCGGGAGCGACTCCTCAAGAACCCGTACGACCGGGCCCGCATCTACACCGGCAAGTCTCCCAGCGGTGATCTGACACGGTTGCTGGATTAGAAATGAAGGTCCATCAAGCCTTGCACGGTTACAAGCAGGGCCACCAACTGTTAGCCAGTAGCCGCGTTTTTTCCCCGGCTGACGAGCGCTTTCTACAGTATGCAACGGATTCGCCGAACTCTGGTGCCCTGCGTGAATCTGGAGTAGTGTTGAAAGCCATATTGCCTGAATCGAAGGACCTCGTCTTCGTCAGGATTTGGCCAGCCCCGGACGGGCCGAGGCCGGGTTGTGTGTGGGCCCATACCTTAATTGCACCAGCAAATCATTCAATTCAGCGGCTCCTTATTCGTGCGTTTGCCACGTTCCGCCGGCCTAGTGGCGACAACTTCGAGGCGTACCGCGTGCCCCACGCACTTGAACAGCACCCCCGCGAGGCCCATAGTGGACAAGACCATCGACTGGTTGGTAGGATCCTGGCTCAATTGGCGAGCTTCGAGGGCGGTTGCGCTACAGTATGGGTTGATGCCCCCACATCCTTGGATCGCGAGATTTCAGCCGTCGAGTTCTTCCTTTCGCTCCTGCCAGAAAACCATGCATCTGTATTTCAGGTAGTCGTGGGTTGTGATCGCCCGTTGCCACCTACCCTTTTGGCGGCCGACTTACAAATGGTTGCCTCTCCACGACCTGCCAACGAGCGCAGCACTGCTGCCATCAAAGACCCTTGGAATGATGGTTTGGAAGGGCTCGGTAAAACTCGACAGTTCCTGTCCACGTGCCTATCGCCTATGGCGCCAACACGGAGAAATCTTGGCTACGCGCTGGCAGCATACGCGGCTCAGCAGCAAGGGTTCGACGCGCACCTTGCTGCTGCAGTTGCGGGCGCTTTTCCGCGTGACTCGGGGTGCGTTGCCCTAAAAGGAGCCATCCTCGCCGCCAGATGTCCGCCTTTGGACGCGGAGGCGTTGGTTTGGCTTTCTAGCCAAGAGGACCTCGGGGCATGGGCGCAGACGCTTGAACATTCAGTTCACTTGTTGGGCGCTCGAAATCCCGCCCAGGCGGCCACTGCCCTGGCGGGGATTCGTGAGAACCGAGAATTTTTGGAACAGCTTGTGGCTCTCTTGGCGGCTAGTGTTAACGGGGGTTGGGTTGAGGAGTGCGCCGTGGAGGCACCTTGGTTGTGTACTCAGGTTCTCCGAGCAAATCCGGCCCGGTTTGCCAACCAATTGCTTGCCACTCGGCAGCCGGGCTGGGGGCACCGGCTGGCCAGGATGTTCCTGGGCGTTCCGGAGCATGCGAATGCGCTGACGGCAGGCGGCGTCCACCTGTTACCCAATTTTGTGGCACGGCGAGCGATGGAGGTGGCGTATTCGGCATCGAGTGGTGATCAAATTCAGGTCGATTTGCGGCAGGCAATGGCCCAACGAGAACCGCTGGCCGCCGTAGCTATTGAACTGCTTAGTTCGCGGCCCGTGGCGGTATTAGCATGCATTTCTAGCATCGATGATGTGCGTGCCCAGGAGGCAATTGGCCTTCGGCCTGCCAGTATCCTGTCGCACGATGACGTACGTGTCTGGATGGCCGCGAGACGCGCTACGCGTGCTATTCTCCGCGTGCATCCAGAACTAGCGGTGTCCGCGATCGACAGAGCACTACGGCGGGAGGGGCGACGGACATGGCCAAGGCGAGCCGTTGAATTCGTTCTCGACTTTCTCGAGGTGGATCCGTGGATCGTGTTCCGAGATAAGCTTACTGAGCCCGGGTGGTTGAAGGAAACTTTGCGGGTGCGCGCGGTGGCCGCCATAGATCTAGAAGTCGTCACTGGCCTCAACGCAAGTGTGATGCAAGGCAATGGCCGCAACGAAGGCGTGGCAGACAACGATGACATGGAGGAAAAATAGAGCCGCCGGGATCTTGCCCCTCCGCAAAGGGGCCTGGCGTTTCTCGCCTGACATCAGTTCTTGCCAATGGCCGGCCCCCTCTCGGCACGCGCCCGGCGGCAGTTCAGAACCGCGACGGCTTCCTCGACTGCGGCGGTGCCGAGTTCTCGTTCGTGCCTTCGGAGTCCAGCGATGTAGGTGTCGATGACTCGGGTGGCGGCGTCGCCGCGCTTTGTGAGTGTGTAGCGGACGATGGGGCGGCCCTTGGCGGCCGGCTCGGTCTCCGCAACGAGGAAAAACTCCTTGGTGAGGTTCTTGAGCCAGCGGTCCACTTGGGCGGGGTTCTTGCCGGTGGCCTTCTCAACTTCGGAGAAGCGCAGCGATCCGCTGCGCCGGATCAGCAGCAGGATGCCTGCTTCTTCGGCTCGGATACCCAGCCCAGGGAGCATACTTACACATTGTAAGTTGTCCTTCAAAGGCTTTGGCGTGGCGCCCAGCCAGGCGCCCGTTTTGCTTGCCCGTTTGATGAACTCCACCCAGCCCCATCGACCTTCGTCCACCACACGAGCTTCGACACCCCATCGCCACCGCTGCGATCGGGGTGACCGCTTCGCTCGTGTGCGGTGCAGTCAAGGCCGTGACGGTCGACTTATCTTCGTCGCCCGCGCGCACTTCTCCAAGTGCCACGTAGAGGGCAAGGTTCTGGGCCAGGGCGGGGCCATTTGTTCGGCGTGGGGTGGCTGCCGGCGAGTCAAGATGCCTTGGTCGGAAACTCGGATGCCAGCAGCCGTCGATCGGTCGTGTGCAAATCCCGCCCGTCGATGAAGGCCTGGGCGGCGTGGACGGCATCGAAAACCGTTGTCACGTCGCCTTCGTCGAGTGCGTCGGCTGCCACGAGAAGGATGTCGAGATTGTCGATGTCGAACCGCTTGGCGGCGGCCGCGATGAGCGCCGTACGGGGCCGGTTGAACTTGTGGGCGACGAAGAGGAGTTCCATGCCGACGCTGAATGGAATGGTAAGGCGGCCCTGGCTGAGGCGCTCTTCGGCGCGCTCTTTCAGGTGGTCGGCGGGTTTGACGATCGCCAGAACCAGGTCGGCGTCGGCGTAGTCACTCATGGCCGGCTTCTGCCAGAGCAACGCCCTCTCCGGTCGCGTCCTCGGCGGCGATGGGCAGATCCACGTGGTCTGGCGCTGGGTGGAGTACGATGCCGCGCGGAGTGGCGATGGCCACGAAGTCGCCCTCAAGGAACCGCCGCAGCTTCTTGGGGATGGTCACTCGGCCGCGCGCGTCCAGGTGGAGGAGGTCAGTCATCACGTGAAACTGGATGTGGGCAATACTTGAAAATTGCCCTCAAACACGCCAGGGCCCGTTCGACGCAAGTCTTATGCAGCAGATGTTACCACATCTACTATGATGGTAGATTATGCCACGGTGCAGTTGCACCGTGAAACCAAGGAGCGCTTGGCCGCCCTCCGGAGGCCTGGCGAGTCCTTCGACGCCGCCGTCCAGCGCCTGCTCGATGCCGCCGTCGCGGCCGAGGAGGCGGCCTTCTTCGACGAATTGGACGCGGCGTATCTGGACAAGGCCCACCACGTCGCCTTGGACGATGCATGGCCTACCAGTTGAGGGCCCATGGCAGCGTCATCAAGGATCTGGCGCGCGTACCAGCCCGCATCGCGACCATCATCCGCCGGGTTCTGGATGACTTCGCGGCCAATCCCCAAGCCCCGCATCATGACTTGAAGCGCATCCAGGGGCATACGTCGTTGCCGCCGACGATGCGGCTGCGCATCGGTACGTACCGCGTGCTGCTCAAGGTCGATGCCCCCAACCCGGTCATCGTCATTCTCAGGGTCGGGCCGCGAGCCAGCGTTTATCCGGGATTGGATCACCTGGACCGAGGCATCTAGTCTGTCAGTTAGAAGCCGGATACCGGCGACAATCGGCGCCAGCGCTACTGAACCGTCACGACTTCGCCTTCAACGACGAACTGCTGGTCATCGCTGAGGCCGACGTAGGTGCCGCTGGTCGCTTCGCCTTCGATCATGGCGCCGTAGACCCAAAGCCGCAGCACGTCCCCCTGCTCAACGTACATGTCGGGCGATAGTAGCACTTGCAGCGGGGAACCGCCGGAGATCTCCGTGTTGTAACGGCCCTCGCATGCGTCGCAGTTGGGGTTGTAGATGCGGAATCCGAAGGTCAGCGCGTCGGTCACCTGGGAGGTCGGTTGCCACGACAGGCTCAGGCTGCCGCCCGAAACATTGCCGCTTGCCAGCGGTATCTCTTGAACGGCGTTGTACACGTCTTCCGACGGTGCAAAGTGGCAGCCCGTTTGGCCACATATCCAGGCGCCGCGGGTCAGGCTGTGAGTCCAGTTGACTGGAGTCGTGGCGACCGTCGGTTCAAGGACGGCGTCCGTTGTTGGCTCCACTGGAACATCGAGTGGAACCTCGGCGTCTTGCTCCTCGACGGCGGAGTCCGTGCAGCCCGCGAGCAGAAGAGCGAGCAGAAGAAGGAGGGCACTGGGCACCACACGACGCATGCGCCGCTAGCCCCAGCAAGGCATGATAATGGTATGTGCCGCCCGGTCGAACCATGGTGGCGCCGATGGTACGATCCGGCGGCGGTGGACTAACGGCTTGTCCCACCACGGCGGCCCTCAAGAGTTTCTCTCAAGGATTCCACTGTCAGGTTGGCTCCACCCAAATGGTGCAGTTGGCCGCCTTCACGCAGCAGGAGTGCGGGGAAGCCGGTCCCGATGCGCCGGGCAAGGGCGAATGATTCGTCTGTTCGCCGGGTGACACCGTCGGACTCGAAGGCGGCTTCAACGGCGGCTTGGTCTAAACCGTGCTCGCCTGCGACCGCCATGCACACCTCCCGTTGGGATATGTCGCGGCCCCCGACGAAGGCGGCTTCCATCAATCGGTGGGCGAACGGGAGCGCGTCCGGGCTTTGGAGTGCGGCTACGGCGTTGATGCTCTGGCAGGGGACGCGGCTGTCCAGGTGGCCGGATCCGAGGACGTTGCGGAAGTAGGCTTCGGCGAAGGGCACGCCAAACAGGGCGGAGACGCGCTCTGCGATGGGTCGCTTGCCGTCGGCGAACGCGGCCGATGTGGCTTTGGCAGGGTGAAACAGGCCGCCGGTAACCAGTTCAACCTCGATGCTGGGGTGGTCCTGGTAGTGTGCCCAGATCTTCGTCATCGTCATGGAGAATCCGTAGCACCAGCCACAGTGGGGGTCCATCAAGTAGAGGAGTCGGCTCTTGGGCGGGCGCTGAGCGGTCATGCCCAGCGGGCTTGAGCTGGCTCCGGAAATAGGTTGCCTGCTGGAGCGGAGCAGGTGGCCGTGCCGGCGGGGCCAACCCTAGATCACAAACTCCCCAACCGCGGCTTCGCAGCCTTCCCAGTGGATGCGGATGTTTTCCGGATCCATCAGCAGCGCTTCAGGCTCAAGTTTGCCCGGGAATCCGACCCACAGCTCGGGGCCGTAGAAATCGCCGCTCTCAACATCCGGGTCCATGCAGCACCGGATGATGCCGAGCGCCCCGTCTTCTGGGCTTTGGGCTTGCTGCATGAAGGGGGAGTCAGTGTCCATTCCTCCGTCGGCAGCGGTGGTGACTTGCAGGTTGGTCGCCGAGAGGCCGGGGTGCGCCAGCAGCGGCTTGATGTTGGTGATGCCGGCGGCGTTGAGTTGCTCCTTGAGGCCGTAGGTGAAGGCGCAGTTGGCGAGCTTGGTCTGGTGGTAGCGCGCCCAGCGGGGCCCCTCGAAGCCCTGGCTCTCGTCGCCGTCGCCGCCCAGGTTGCCGCCGTTTTTGCCGAAGTACCGCTCTTCCAGGTTGGGGCCGAGGCGCGCCATGGAGGTGTGGTTGACGATGCGCGCGTCGGCGCTGTTCTTGAGCAGCGGGAAGAGGCCCTTGGTTAGGAGGAAATGGCTGATGCAGTTGGTCTGCATCTGCACATCGTAACCGTCCTTGGTGGCCTGGTCCTTGAGCGCCATCACGCCCGCGTTGTTGCAAAGGACATCGAGTCGGTCGTACTGGCTCCGGATGTGGTCGATGGCCCCTTGCACGCTGGTGAAATCCTGTAGATCGCATGCAACGGACTCGAACGTCGCTTCCGGCACGGCCGCCCGCAGCGCAGCCAGAGCCTCCTCTGCGCGGGGGCTCGGCCGGTTCAGCAGCAGTACCGTCGCGCCGGCCCGGGCGCACTCGCGGGCACACACGAAACCGGTGCCGCTGGTGGTCCCGGTGATCGCCACGACCTTGCCCGTCATGTCCTGCGTGTGCTCGGCCAAGACCTTGTCCAGGAATTGGGTTTCTTGCGCCATGACGCGCCATTCCGGCCCGTCAACTTGAAGGTCTGCAAACAGACCCCGCGAATTGACCCGCCGCCGAGGGCCACTCCCGCGCCGAGAGCGCCCGCTCGACTGCTAGCTCCCTTTCACCGCAGCCATGATGGTCTCGGCCATCGCGTCGGGAGCCGTGATTCCCCGGAGCTTGCCCTCGGGGCCCGTTGGCCCGCTTTGGCCCGCCGTCTGGACGAGCAGCGTCGAAACCCCGAACATGCGCTCGATCGGACCCTGTGTGCGCGTCACGTCCTGAATCCGGCTGAACGGGATCTTGGCGCGTCGCTGAATGAAGACGCCGGACTCGACAATCAATTCATCGCGCCCGAGCGTATAGCCAAGGTTCTCCGCCGCCTTGCGGGCGAACCAATTCGTGAAAATCCATTCGCCCGAGAACAGAGCACCGCACACGGCGACCAGAATGATTCCGGCCAGCCGAAGATCGTCAAAGAAAACAAAGACGAATCCAAGAATCAGCCCCGCGAGCGTGGTCCAGCAATCGATGGCCAGGATGCGCGTCAGGTGATAGCTGACTCGGAAATACCGGACGGTTTGCGGCGCAGCCTGGGTCTGAAACGCGACGATGCAGTCCGCGCGCCTCGACAAAGGGCTTGCGGCGGGGTCTGCCCGGGGGCCTTCGCGCTGCCGCGGCCGCAGGCGGCGACGGATTGGGAGGCGTCAATCCGGACCGGTGGTCCCGCCGACAAGGTTCGTGCCATGGCAACCTATTTCGAGATGGCACAGGCTGCTTGATTCGTGACCCGCTTTGAAGTCGCCAAATCCGAGGACATCCGTGAGGGCGAGATTTTTTCCACGCGCGTGGACAACCGATCCGTTCTCGTGACGCGCGTCGAGGGGCGCGCTTGCGCCGTGGAGAACAAATGCTCCCACTTGGGCATGTCCATGGCCAAGGGGAAGTTGTCCGGTTCGACGCTGCAATGCCCCTGGCACGGCTCCAAGTTTGATGTTTGCTCGGGCAAGAACTTGGACTGGGTGAACTCATTTGCTGGCGTCCCGACGCCCAAGTGGACCCACGGGCTCATCGCCATGGGGAAGTCCCCGGCGCCGATCCAGACCTTTGCAACTTCAGAGGAAGACGGCGTGGTTTTCGTGGAATTGACGGACTGAGGTATGCCCAACCCGGCGCAGCGGGCTACGGCGGGCCCCCGGGATTCGCCTTGCAGTCGTGGTCGGCGCGGCGGCGCCTCCACCGACGCCTTTTTTCATCCAGTCCCCCGCTCCCGCCTGCATGAGGATGAGTGTCTCGCAGGACGTGCAAGCGTCGCCGGAGGCGGTCTGGAAGGTCGTCTCCGACATTGAGAACGCGGCAGCGACCATTCGGGGCATTACCAAGGTGGAAGTGCTGGAGCCCGCCAAGGGGCCTTCGCTGGTGGGTTTCAAGTGGCGCGAGACGCGGGTGATGTTTGGCAAGGAGGCGACGGAGGTCATGTGGGTGACGGCGGCTGAGGAGCCCAAGTTCTACGACACCCGCGCCGAGAGCCATGGCTCCGTTTACGAGATGCGCGTGGGCGTGGAGCCGGCGGGCGGCGGGTCGCGGGTGACCATGACGTTTGAGGGCACGCCCCAGACGACGGGTGCCAAGATCATGTGGGCGCTCACCGGCTGGATGGCCCAGGGCTCGATGCGCAAGGCGCTCACCGGGGATCTGGAAGACATCAAAGGTGCCGCCGAGGGTGCTGCCCGCGCCAAAGGCGGCTGAGCATGGCCCACAACGTCTTCCAGATGGCCTTCGCCAAAGTGTACCCCCTGTACATCCAGAAGGCGGAGCGCAAGGGCCGGACGAAGGTGGAGGTGGACCAGATCATCGAATGGCTGACCGGCTATGACGCCGAGGGCCTGAAGAAGCAAATCGACGCCGAGACGACGTTCGAGGCGTTCTTCGCGCAGGCTCCCGTCATGAACCCGGACCGGTCGCTCATCAAGGGCGTCGTGTGCGGCGTGCGCGTCGAAGAAGTGGAGGATCCCTTGATGCGGGAGATCCGCTACCTGGACAAGCTCGTGGATGAGTTGGCTCGGGGGAAGGCGATGGCGAAGATTCTGCGGAGTTGACGTGCGGAGTGCCCCGGCGGCGGGCGTCGCCGACTCGGGGGCTGGCAACGGCCAGCCGAAAGTGTGCATGCGCCGTGCAGAGCCACTATACCCCGGGCGTTGATTCAGTTCCATGGGCTCCACGCCGCATCTGGCTGTCCTTGCCACTGCGTTCCTGTTGGTCACGGTGCCCCAAGCGTCGGCGCACGGCGACGCCGACTCGCTCCAGGGTTCGTGGGACCTTGCGCCGGGCGAACGCGTCAGCTTCGAGCGGCCGATCCATTGGCACCGCGCCATGGGGCACCTGCAGGCCGACCAGGACATCGTGTTCATGGCGGGCGATGCGGTCGTGGCAGGCCCGGCGAAGCGGCTCACCATCAACCACCTGGTTCGGTGCTGTGGGGAGGTCTGGGCAGACTATCCCTTCTCCGTCGAGAACAGGGGCGATGCGCCGGCCCGGGTCACCGGTGACGTTGCGTTTCTGCACGACAACCTGGCCGTGGTGGCCCACGGCGCCGAGGGTGACGGCTTTGGGACCCTGATCCTTTTCGGGCTGATGATCGGCATTCCGGCGTGGCGGGCCCGGCAAAGCCTGCCTGATGCGGTCTCCGACGCGTCCGGCTGGCTGCGGGCTTCCCGCATCGTGCACGGCGCCGCCTGGGGCCTCGCCGCCGCGATGGCGCTCGTGGGGATGGTTCGTTTCGGCTCTGGCCCCGTCGTGGGATCGCTGGGAGCGACCGCATGGGCGCCGTGGGGTCTTGGCGGCTTCTTCAACACCCATTCGTTGCTGATGCTCCTGGCCATGGCCCTCTGGGGTGGCGCGTATGCCTGCCTGGCAGGAGCGCGCCGTCGGGGCGTAGCGGCCGGCATCGACGGCCACGTTTTCCTCGCCAGTCCGCTGGTCGTTGGAGCGGCCATTCTGGTGGAACTGGGGGGCCTCGTGCAGCCGTTGATGCTCGCCATGCTGCCGGCGCTGGCTGTCCTGGCCGACCTGCAGGGTGGCCGTCTGGCGGGAGCCACGCGTGGCCGCCGCGTCACTCCGCCTTGACCCATTCCTCCAATCCGGCCAGCCCCTCGGATACCGCCCGGGCCAGTGGCCGGGCGCCGGTCCGGTGCCAGGACTGCCGGTTCATGTCGAGGATGCGCTCCTGGGCGGCGCGGCAGGCGTCAAACGAGTCGAAGCGCATCTTGACGCCGTAAACGTCGACGCCGATGTCGACGCCGTTGGGAAAGAGGGCGAGCCCGAGCAACAGCCCCGCGTCCTCCATTTCCTTGAGCCGCCGCTTCACGGTGTTTCCGTGGACTTCCCGGTGCCGCGCGATGTCCCAGAGACCGTACGGCCCCCGGTGGGCATCCACCGGATTGATCGGGTTCCATGACAGCAAGCGGAGGATGTCGGCATCGACCCGGTCCACGGGAGAGAAGGGGAAGAGTCGGACTTGAGGGTACGTCAGGCCGTGGTGTAAGCCGGGCGCCGCTGGGCGGCCTTGATCTCCACGCCCTTGATGGTGGCCACCGCCAGCACGACGCCGGCCGCGAGGGTCGGCACGTGGAAGCCATACTCCAGCGCCACGAGCCCGGCCATGCTCTCTCCATTCATCATGTGCAAGCTGTCATGCACCCAGAAACTGGCTGGAATCCAGCCGATGGCCAGGTGGGCGGCAACGGTCCAGGCTGGAAACAGTCGGCGCGTCCAGGCGGCGGCAAAGAGCCAGAACGAGATGCCGAAGCCCATGGAAAAGGCGCTGATGGCGCTGTACAGGATCAGGAGCGGCACCTGGATGCCCTCCGGCTCGGGTCCCTCGGGCATGTCGCCCCACAGGAAACTGCCCAGGGGGGCTGCGGGCCCGAAGAGAAACCCGACGATTCCGATGGCTAGCGTCGCGATGGTGAACTTGGTCAGCAAGCGCATACGATAGCATCAACCCCGTCGGTATTGGGTTGCTGTGCGGGGCGTGCACAATATGGGGCCCAGGCCTATTGCGTCCGTCAGGCAGGGTGGCAGGGTGGCAGGGCGGCAGGGCGGCAGGGTGGCCGGGCGAAGGGGCGTTCGGGCGGTTTGGGTCACTTCGTTTCGTGGTCGGGTGCCACCGCGGGCCCCGACAACGAGACGATCCGCCGGGTGCTCCCGGTCAGAAGCCCCGTGCTCCGATCATCATGAGAATGAAGATACTGGAGATGACGGCGAGTCCGACGCGGGGGACGATCTTGAGTTTGAGGTGGACGTCGTCGATGACTTCCATGGGGGCGTTGGGGTCGCCGATGCCGACACGGCGGGCGAGCTTGTCTTCCATGAAGAAGTGGAAGGCGGTCAGCAGGATGCCGAGGGCCATGCCGACGCCCAGGAGGGGGTTGTGCGCCAGGGGCTCAAGGCTCCATCCGTAGGTGAGGACGTACAGGGTCCCGCCGGCCAGCACGGCGGTGGCGGAAAGGATGGATGCCAGCCGGAAGACGCGGGGGAACACGGAGCCGATGAACGCTTTGCGTTCCAGGCTTGTCATGCGGCCGGCCACGGGCACTAGGATGGCGTTGATGACGACAACCTCGCCGAGCCACATGGCTCCTGCCATGACGTGAATCCAGCGGGCCAGGGTGACAAGTTCCATGGTTTCGGGTCGCCGAAAAATGGGGGGTCTATGACTGTTGTGGCGCGCGGCGCGTCCCGCCCGATCGCAACCGTCGCTCCATGGCCCGGGCGAGCTTTCTTAGACCCCGAAGCTCCCGCGCCCATCCGGCGCCTTGTGCCCCGGGTCCGGTCCCGCCGCGCTCCGTCTCCGGCGCTTCGTGCGCCGCGCTCCGTTTTCCGCCCCCTCGGCGCGACGTTGCGCTGCCGGCACCGAAACGCCGCCGCGACAGACGGGTGGCGACGGCCGAACAGGTGGTCCGTAACCACCCCGTCACTGCGCCGTGGCCTTCCGGACGCGGGTCCACTTCTCCAACTCGCCGTCGATGATGGCCATGAAGGCGTGGGTGTTCCACGTGAAGTCGTCGTTGAGGAGCACTTCCGTGAATTCAACGCCCAGGGCTCGCACCTCTGCCAGCCGCCGGGCCTTCTCGGCCAGGGTCGGCGCCTGGGCCAGCAGGCAATGCATCGGACCCACGTCGCCCAGCGGGACCACCTCCTGGAGGGCCCTGGCAACGGCCGGCCGGAGTCTCGTGTCGCAGGACGTGCTGATCTGGAAGGTGATGGAACCGCCGCGTTCACCGTAGATGACCGGTTCGATGCGCACGGCGCCGGATTCCATCATGGCTGCCCGACGCGATCGGACCGTCTTGGCCGAGAGCCCGCACTGCCCGGCGAGAGCCACCGCGTCGCTCCGCGGCGCCTGGACCACTGCGCGCAGGACGCGAAGATCCAGCGGTCCCAGCGTAGGACCGGTGTAGGCGCTGGTCTCGAACACTTCCTGGGCGTCCGATCCCGCCACGGCTGTCGCCCGCCGCACCCAAGCCTCTCGGTCTTCCACGTAGGCCAGCGCCCCGGCCGACCCATCGATGGTGGTCCCGGCCCAGACCGTGCCGGGGATTTCGAGGAGCCGGGCGGCCGGAACGATGGTTCGCCAGGCGGCGCCAACGCCGTGGCGCCCGAGCGCGCCCGCGTCAGGGACAGCCACATAACCGTCCAACACCCCGGCGTTCGTGAGGGTATCCAGCCTCTTTCGGACCGCGGAGGCGCTCCGGCCGATGGCTCGCCCGAGTGCTTCGTGGCCCGCCAGCGGGTCACGGCACAGCGCCCCGATGAGCTGGAAGTCCAGTTCGTCCACGGGGCACCAGCCGGGCGGCAGAATATAAAGAAGGAACAACCCACACCTTGGGCGGACAGGGTGCTTAGGTTTGCCAGGCGCTGAGGGTCCTCCAACCGAAGCGCCTGCTTCGAGGATGATCCCATGGCCCTGAATTCCAAACTCGCTCGCACCACCGGCCTGCTCTACATGGCCCTGTTTGTCTTCGGCATGGCCGGCCCACTGGTCCTGGAAAGCCTGATCGTGCCCGGCGACCCGGCTAGCACGGCCGCCCGCCTCGACGACGCCATGCCGCTGTTCCAGGCCAGCCTCGGAGCCTGGCTCATCATCGTGGTGCTCGACATCGTACTCTCCGTCACCCTGTACCAACTGCTGCGCCCGGCCCGGCCCACAGGCGCTCTGGTGGTCGGCGCCACGCGGCTGCTCTACACCGCCATGCTGGCGGCCAACCTGACCCACCTCGCTGATGCCCACGCCGTCGCCAACAGCCCTGCTTTGGCAACCGCGGAGGGTCAGGCCATGGTGCTGGAATCCCTGGAATCGTTCAGTCGCGCTTTCGCCGTGGCCCTCGCCATCTTCGGCTCGCACCTGGCGGCACTCGGCATCGCGGGCTCCGGCCCGGTCCCCAAACCGCTCGCTGCAACCCTCGTCGCGGCTGGCCTCGCGTACCCCCTCGACACCGCCGGGAAGCTCCTGGGAATGGCGTCGCTTGAGGCCCTCTCCGACGTGTTCATGGGGCTGGCCGTCGTCGGCGAAATGGCCCTCATGA
This sequence comes from Thermoplasmatota archaeon, assembly GCA_041600695.1. Classification (GTDB taxonomy): domain Archaea; phylum Thermoplasmatota; class E2; order JACPAO01; family JAHFTW01; genus JBFJVP01. Next base: position 17,717 of record JBFIJP010000008.1, read on the forward strand.
TCTGGCTCCTCTTCGCTGGCAGGCGAGCCACCCGACGCACGCGTCTCGCAAGCGACCGCGCCAGCGACCGCGCCGGCGCTGCTCTACGCGCCGAAGGTGCCCGGCGGGTTGCTCCGCGCCAGGAGGCGGTCCAGTGAAGATCTGCGTCATCGGCGCGTCGGGAAAACTGGGCCAGTACATGGTCCAGCACTGCCTGGATCGCGGCTACGAGGTCGTCGGGGTCTGTCGCCCGGAAAGCGTCCACAAGCTTGACCGGTTCGCCGACCAGATCGCCATCGTGCCCGGGCGCACCAACGACGCCGAGGTCATCCGGCGCGCGGTTGATGGCTGCGACGGTGTCCTGACCGTCCTGGTCCCATGGGGCATGGAGAACTACGCCAGCGGCACCGCTCAGGCAGTCCTCGACTCCGCCCGCCCCGGCGCGCGCCTGGTGTTCTCCTGCGGCTGGCACATCACCCGCGACGGCCAGGACCGCTACACGTGGCGCCTGCGCACGCTCGTGAAGGTCTTCGGCACCGTGGCCCGCCTATTCCGGGTCGTCGACCTTGACGACCAGGTGGAGGCGACCCGCCGCATCTTCGCCAGCGACACCCGGTGGACCGTCGTCCGCGGCAGCGACCTGGAGGAAGGACCGAGCCAGGGGCTCCCCGTCTGGAGCCGCCACGTCGGGGACCCGGTTCTGGCGAGCAACCGCACCCGCCGCATCGACTTCGCCTTGTTCATGGTCCACGCCCTTGAGGACGACCGGCTCATCAGGGAGGCCCCCGCGATCGTCGGGCGGGAGACGGAGTCGGCCAGGGCCCACGCGCAGGAGACGGCAGCCTAGCGTGCGTCACTGACCAGAACCAAGCCCCCAAACCTCCTTCACCCCCAACCCACACTGCCCGCCATGCACGCCATCCGGGTCCAGTACACCGTTCAACCCGACTTCGCCGCCACCAACGCCGCCAACATCGAGAAGGTGATGGCTGCCCTACAGGCGAAGCAGGTCCCAGGCCTCCAATACACGGCGTTTCGCAAGGCCGACGGTCAAACGTTCGTCCACCTCGTGGTCGCCGAGAGCGAAGCGGCCCGCGCCCAAATTCCGGAGCTGCCGGAATTCCAGGCGTTCCAGCAGGCCCTCATCGCCAGCAAACCGGTCTCGCCGCCAGCGACCGAGAATCTGGACGTGGTCGGATCCAGCCGGCCGCTTTGAGGCCCCCATAGGCGGCAGTCTCCTGGCATAGCGGGTCCTGTCTGCGGCCCCTACCGCCCCAGCCAAACGGCGCCGTGGGCATGGACTGGCGTGAGCACGGCGAGGCGCCTCATCTGGTGGATTGGAGCGCTGCTTGCGGCCGCCATCAGTTGGGCGCTACCTGTCGCCGGGGATGCACGCATCGTGCTCGCCATCCTGGCTTTCTCGATGGTCCTGTGGGTGAGCGAAACCATCCCGCTGGCCATCACGGCGCTGCTGGCTTCCCTGCTGCTCATCCTGATCGCCCGGCGAGAGCCCACAGAGGTCTTCGCCGCCTACTTTGACCCGGTGATCGTGCTACTGCTGGGCGGTTTCTTTCTGGGGGTTGCCCTCAGCAAGCACGGCCTGGATGTGGTGCTTGCTGCTGCCGTGACCCGCAAGGCCGGCTCGCGCCCCGCTCTGGTCCTGCTCGCCATCATGGGTACCACCGCCTCCTTCAGCATGTGGATCTCCAACACGGCTTCGACGGCGATCATGCTGCCCATTGCCCTGGGAATCGTCGCCGCCGACACGAACGGGCGGGACAACCTCGCCCGAACGCTGGTGCTGGGCGTCGCCTTCTCAGCTAACATCGGAGGGATAGCGACGCCCATCGGGACCCCAGCCAATCCGATCGCGCTGAGGTTCCTCACCGACGCTGGCGCCCCGATCACGTTCTTCGGCTGGATGGCGAGGGCGCTTCCCCTGGCCGCCCTCATGGTTGCCGCAGCCTGGTTGATCCTGTTGCGGGTTTACCCCCTGGGCGACGCCGCGCTCGATGCCCCGCCCGGCGGAGCAAAACGCCTGACCCGCGAGCAGCGGCTCCTTCTGGCCACGTTCCTGCTGACCGTGGCCCTTTGGCTCACGACCGATCTGCACGGGGTGTCCGCCGCCGTGGTTGCCGTGGTTCCCATCGTGCTCCTGGCCCTCCTTGGGCTCGTTGACGACGCCGACATCCACAAGGTGGGATGGCCGACGCTGCTGCTCATCGGGGGAGGCCTGGCACTCGGCGACGCCGTGGTCGCCAGCGGGTTGGACGGCATCTTCGGCGGCGTGGTGGCAAATGTTGTCGGCGACCGCGTCGGATTCGTGGTTTTCCTGGCGATTGCAACGGCGGGGCTGATCATGACCGTCTTTTCGAGCAACACCGCCGCGGCCGTCATCATGGTCCCCATGGTCATCACGCTCGCCTTGGCATGGGGCATGCCACTGGAGGGAATCACCATGTTGGCGGCCGTCGCCCTGTCACTGGACTTCCTGGTCCCCGTCGGCACCCCGCCCAACGCCATGGCCTACGGGACGGGGCACGTCAACGTCCGCCAGATGGCGCAGGCGGGGGCGTTGATCAGTGTCGCCGGGCTCCTGCTGGCCAGCACGGCGGCGTGGTTGTTCTGGTGAGGTCCTAGTGGCGGTAGTGGGGCGGCCCATCGCGCTGCGGCAGCGGCTGCTGGACCCAGCCCGCGGGCATCAGCGGCTCGGCGGTGGGCTCCTCCCAGTTGGCCAAGGCCTGGGCGTTGGTCAGCAGGTGCATGGTAATGGGCAGTGTGGCGTCCATCCAGAACCGCAAGCCATCGTAGTCCTCGGCAAAGCGCGCCGGGTAGTCGTCGGAGGTCGTGGACGTGAACCAGTACTCCACCTCCAGCGTGAAGCCGGGCTTCTGGTGCATGGCGTACCAGTAATCCATGCTGTTGCCGCTGGCCGCGTAGGGTCCGCCAGCGGACATGTCGCCCCAACCCGCGCGGCCCGCTTCGTATTCGGTGTTGTCCCGCACCCAATCCAACACGTCATCCAGCACCGCCTCGTGCTCGGCGGGAACCGTGAACGGCGGGTCAAAGGCAATCGGGATGGTCAGGATCGCGTTGAAGGGCGTGTGCCCGGCCAAATGGAGCGCGGCCCGTTTGCCGAGGCTTTCCATGACGGCCGCCACCGCTTGGGTCTCCGGCTCGGAATTGGGGGCGGCGCCACAGTTTTCGGCGACGATGATGACGCCGCCAAACGGCACCCCCGCGGCGGCGCCCAGTTGACCCATCACGGAATTCGACGTCCCCAGCGGATTGCCCCAGTCCACGTCGAAGTTGCGGTTCAGGTTGACGCCGTTGGCGTTGGCGCGCTTGCCCGCCACGTAGCCGTCAGGGTTGACGACCGGCAGGACATGCAGGTCGATCTTGCGCAGCAGCTCCTGAACCGACTCGTTGGTGGCGTGGTTCTGTAGCAGCAGATCCACCGTGTACAACATGATCTCGGAGCCGCCGTATTCGTTTCCGTGCACGCCGCCCTCGAAGAACGGTGCCACCTTGTCATCGGTGGGAACCGACTCGTCGGTGACGATCACGTGGTAAATGGGCCGCCCCTCAACGGACTCGCCGGCGACGCTCAGGTCGACCAGGTGCGGATACGTGTCGTTCCACGCGTGCAACTTCGCCTCCACCTCCTCGAAGGAGTGGAAGCCAAACTCGGAGTCGCCGCGCGCGCCCGCCACCGCGTACTCGACGCCGTGCTGGAGGTAGGTCTCGTCCTTGGGCACCACGTCGTAATAGTCGTCGGCCACCGGCGCCAACGGCGAGTCCAGCAACGCCCCCGACGGGTTGGCGTCGTCGCCCAATCCAATGCATCCTGCCACGGCAAGCATCGTGACCAGAACCAGTGGTCGCATCAAGGACAACCCAGGTTGCTGGCATTTCATGCTTGCCCCGCCGTCGGGCTGTGGCTACAACGGGGCTCAGTTGAGAGGATGGCACGGTGGTGTGGCCCGGCTCCGCGCGCGGTGCCCGCCGCCCGCCGCCCGCCGCCGGGACCTTCCAATGGCGAGGGCCCCTTTGCCGGGTTCTTTCACCGTCGCCATCCATCGGTCCACGATGACCGTGGGCGCCGTGCCCGAAGCGCGGGTAGGGGCAGCGCTGAGACAAGCCTGGACGAACATGTGGCCCCACTTCTGGTGGCTTCTCCTGTTTGGCGTCATTGAGGGCATGGCGTCGAACATCCGTCTGGGCGAGCCATGGCCCGGCGAGGTTCGGTTGTTCGTGAATTCGGGGGGTGCGCTCCTTGCCATCTTTCTGGGAGCCCCACTTGGCATCGGACTGACCAAGGCCCATTTGGCTGCCAGCCGGGGTGAGCGGCCCACGTGGCAAGATTTCGGTTACGCGTTCGGGCCCCGCTACTGGCAGTCGGTGCTGCTGGGTTTGCTGGTCTTCCTGATCGTCATCGGGGGGCTGATTCTTCTCATCGTTCCCGGCATCTATTGGGGCGTCAAGATGGCCTTCACGTCGCAGCGCTTCATCGAAGACGACCTGAGAGCGGTAGATGCCATCAAGGCCAGCTTCGCCGACACCAAAGGCCATTGGTGGCCCGTCTTCGGAATGGCGCTCTTGGCGTTGCTGCTCCTGGTGGCGGGTGTGCTGGCGCTGCTGGTGGGCTTCTTCGTGGCCATGGTGCTCGTGCCCCAGATGTTCGTGGTGTACTGGCGCGCCTTGGTGCAAGCGCCCGGCGGCGTGGGCAGCGGCGTGGGCGGAGGCGTTGCCACCGGCCCGGCGGGCGACGCGTGACGGTCCATCCAATCGACATCGACTCGGTGCGCTCGCAGTGGAGCAGTTCCTCCGGCGGCCACCAGGAGCGCGCCTTGAATGCCGCGGCGACGCGCTTAGGCGATTCGGGGCCGCAACCGGCCGCCGCCTTCCAGCCTACCTCCACGCGGCGATCGCCTCGTCGCACCACCGCGTCAGCCGCTGGGTGGACAGGCCATACTCTCGGGTTACGACAACCGTCACGTCGGTTACGCCGGGCAGCCGGCGCACCGCCTCGACGCGTTCCGCCTGCTCCTGCAAACCGGCTGCGGCGCAGAACATGTAGATGTCTTTCCCGTCGTTGTACTGGCTGATGACGATGGCGTCGGGCGTGGCGGCCTCCACCGCTTGCGGGCGCACGCTGCCATCGAGGCGCACCGTGAGGTGGTAGTACATGCGGCCGGCGGTGCGTGGCGGTCGCAGCAACGGATCAATGCGAACCAGACGGCGCGAAATCAGGCTGGCGCGGTGGTTGCGCACGGTTTTGCTGGACAGTCCGGTCATCTCGGTGAGTCGCTGGATGCCGGCGCGGGGTTCCAGGATGAGCGCCCGCAGCACCTTCACCTCAATGCGGCCCAGCACCGTGGGGGCGGGCTCGGCAGCGGTGTAGGCGGTGGTGCTGGGGCCCAGCAGGACCTCCAGTTCCCGGGTCCGGTCCTCGCCCTCGTAGATGTTCACCCATGTCCGCTGATCGTACGTGGAAGCTGCCCAGGCGACGTCCTCCACCGCCAGGATTGCGTCCATTGTCGGTGGCTGCGAGGTGTGAAACTCAAGTGTCGTGGGCGTGCGGCCGAAGGCGGCGGCGGCCGGCGTCGCGGCGAAACCCCTGAGCACGCCGTGTTGCTCCAGGCGGCGCACGCGGCGGCGCAGGGTTGTCGCGTCGACCCCGGCGCGGCGCGCCCAGACCGCTGGACCGTCCAGCGGCGCCTCCTGGATCGCGCAGAGGATTTCGAAGTCAGGGTCCCCCGCCACACCCGAACCAACCCCGTTCAGTATTTGAAGCTCCCCGATCACGTCATTGCTTGATCGCAGCGTCCATGTGCTCCGGCGCGCCATGCAGCGCCATGGGAATTCTGACCGTGACCCGAGAGATGAAGGCCAACGCCGACGCCGTCTGGCAGGTCTTCGACGATTTTGGCGGCGTGGCCGCATGGAACAGCAACGTCGCCAAGGCGCGCATCCTCAACGACATTCCCCGCGGCGTCGGCGCCGAGCGCCAATGTGACTTCGACCCGAAGGGCAAGCAGTGGGTCCGCGAGCGCATCACCGAACGCGGCGCCGACGACATCCACATCACCATTTTCGATACCAACGCGCCCCTCCAGCGCTTCGAAGTGGACATGCACGTCGAGCCCCGTGGCACCGGGTGCTTCGTTACGTTCAAGGTCGACCTCAAGGCCAAATTCGGCCCCGTCGGCACCGTGCTGGAATACGCCGCGATCCGACCCAACTTCCGCAAGGCCATCGCGCGCATGCTGGAGGATCTGGACGCCAACGCGCTGGCGTTGCTGGCGCAATCGTGACGCCAGGGCAAAGAATTCCGACAATCCCCCGGCCCCAATGATGGCGTGTATTCAGAGCGGCATCCGGCCGACGCGAAAGGTCACTGGCGGGTGATGGCGTCAGACGGGCACGCCGAAATACGAACATTAGCATGGCACAAAACATGTCACTGGTTATCGAAAAACTGCCGCCCCATCTCGCGCAGCCGTCCCGACTCGGAACAGAAATCGCCCTGACGGGCAAGTGGACTGCTTCGACGGGCAAGACGGTCGGGCGCTCGGCGGCATCGAAACAATTGTTGCATGCCCGCCAGGCCATCCATGACGCCGCAGCCAGCGACCCCGGAATTCTTTCGACCGAATTCAACCACGGCGTGGGGCAGGACGCCATCTTGGACCACCACGTTTTCCAGGATGCGAAGGCATTGGTCAACCATCTCAAAACAGCCGATGAAAACAGCTTGGAGATGGCCCAAGTGGGCCATCCGGGAACCCACCTGATCTGGGGCATCAAGATCTCCGCCGCTGCCCGTCAGGCCATACTCGCCACAGGCGTCCCGGCCGTTTTCGGTGAATTCCTTTTTGGGTACGTGAAGCGCGACTACGAACGCCCTGACCTCAAGAATGCCATCATGGTCACCGCCAAATGGACCTGCAAGCCGGGTGCTTCCGTTGACGAATTGACGCACTGGTGGCAGCAGGTGGGGACAGACGCCTTCGACTTGGAAAAAGGCCTGCTGCGTTTTGAGGTCTACCGCGTGGTCGGCGAAGATGCGCTGATCATCCACGAAGTCTTCGAAAACACGAGCGAGCTTTTCTTCCACCTGACAAAAGGAACGGCTGCAAAA
>JBFIJP010000009.1:0-23948 GCA_041600695.1 Thermoplasmatota archaeon
CTGATGGCTCGTTGCGGTGCCCGTGGTTCCATGCTGAACCTGTCGCAGATGGCGGGAATGGTCGGCCAACAGGCGGTGCGCGGTGAGCGTATCCACCGGGGCTACCACAAGCGCACTCTGCCTCACTTCGAGTGGGGCGATCTGCGTGCCAATGCGAAGGGCTTCGTGGCCAACTCGTACAAATCCGGATTGACGCCCACGGAGTACTTCTTCCACTCCATGGGTGGACGTGAAGGCCTGGTGGACACGGCCGTTCGTACCAGCCGGTCCGGTTACATGCAACGCCGTCTGATCAACGCCTTGGAGTGCCTGCGCGTGGAGCAGGACGGCACCGTTCGCAACACCACGGGCCAAGTGGTCCAGTTCGTGTACGGTGAGGACGGCGTCGATCCGACCCGAAGCCACGGTGGCGAGCCCATCGACTTGGACTACGTGCTCAACGAAGTGGAGCGCCGCACCAAGAAGGGAGGTAAGAACTGATGGCGTCCGCACAAACCATCAAGTCGTACATGAACACGTACGGCTTTGACAAGGACACCGCAGAGCGACTCGCCGAGTCCTTCACAGTGACGCAGGCGAAAGCTGCGTCGAAGAAGGACTTCATGGACGCCGGCTTCCCCGGCAACGAAGTCGAGGAAATCCTGCTCAAGCTGGGCCGCGCCCGCCGTGAGGCCGCCGCCCGCCGGGCAACCCGCCGCAAGACGGTGGAGGATCCCCGCGCCTTCGAGGCCTATGAGGAGCGCCTGGAAACCCGCGAGGAAGACCTGCTCGCCGAGGATCAGAAGCTAGCCGACTACCTCTTCAAGAAGGGCGTCACCCTGCCGCAGAAGATCGTTCGTGGCATCGTCGATGCAGCCCTTCAGCGCAAGTTCACCGTCGAACAAATGGAATTGGCCGCCGACTTGGCCATTCTCGAATACGAACGCAGCCGAATCGACGCGACTGAAGCGGCGGGCATCGTAGCCGCTCAATCCATCGGTGAGCCCGGTACGCAGATGACCATGCGCACGTTCCACTTCGCCGGTGTGGCGGAGATTAACGTAACCCTGGGTTTGCCCCGCCTCATCGAGATCGTGGACGCGCGGCGCACGCCGAGTACGCCCACGATGGCTCTGCCTCTGGCGCCCGGCGTCGCCGGCGATCGAACGGAGGCAACCCGGATCGCCAATCGCATCGAGACGACGACGCTGGGTCAAATCGCCGACATCGAGAGCGACTTGGCCAACCTCGAAATCGTGGTGAAGCCCCGCCAGAAGATTCTGGACGAGAAGGAGATCACGATGGAGGAGGTACTGGAGGCCGTCAACCGTGTTCGGCGCATCCAGGCCAAGTTCGTCGAAGCTGAGGAGAAAAAGGCCCTGGGCCACATCCTCGTGACCCTGGGCGAACCCAACTTCCGTAACCTCCAGAAGGCCGTCGACGACCTGAAAAAGATCAAGGTCAAGGGCATCGACGGTATCAAGCGCATTGTGCTGCGCAATGAAGGCAGCCGCGAAGAGCGCAACTACATGATCTACACCGAGGGCAGCAACCTGCGCGAGGTGTTGGAGATTGAGGGCTTGGACCACCGATCGATCCGCACCAACGACATCCTGCAAATCCAGGAAGAGTTGGGCATCGAGGCGGCTCGGGCTGCTATCATGCGCGAAGCGCACGACACCCTGGCTGGCCAGGGTCTCCAGGTGGACCGCCGGCACTTGATGCTGGTGGCCGACGTGATGACCGCCGACGGCGAAGTCAAGGCGATCGGACGCCAGGGTGTTTCGGGCCAGAAGAGCTCGATCCTGGCGCGCGCCGCCTTCGAAATCACCGTCGATCACCTGCTGCAGGCGGGCATGATTGGTGAAATCGATCCGCTCAACGGCGTGGCCGAGAACATCATCGTCGGCCAGCCAGTCAACCTGGGAACCGGCGCCGTGCGCCTGACCATGGACACCAAGAAGCTGCTGCGTCTCAAGAAGACGATGCCCGAGCCGGTCAGCACCGTGCCGGACCCTGAAGATGATCCGCTGTTTGCCGACGACGACGAACTGCCGTTTGGCGTCGAGTCGGCGGTCGCCGAAGCCGGCGAAGTAGTCAACGAACAACCAGATAACGAGGAGGCCTGAAAATGGACGTGCAACGTAGCCTGAGAACCGTGATCGCAACCGGCCGGGTCCTGATCGGAGCAGATCAGACCCACAAGGCGGTGGAGCGAGGGGAGGCCAAACTGGTCATCCTCGCAAACAATTCCCCGCACGGGGACAACATCCGAACTGTCGCGAAGGGACGCGGCGTTCCCGTGTATAACTACAGTGGCATGGGTACAGACCTTGGTCCCGCCTGCGGTAAGCCTTTTGCCATCTCTGCCCTCGCCGTTGTTGAGGTCGGGGAATCAGATGTCCTCAACCTCGCCAAGGCGTGATCCTCGTGGCTGACATTGAACTCTCCATGGAGTCCATGGGCCTCATTGCTGAGGCCGAGAAGCGCCTGAGGGCTCGCATCCGCGATGCCGTCGACGAAGGCGACCGTATCATCTTCATCACCGAGAAGGGTCATCTTGGCCAAGCTCTGGGCAAGGAAGCTCGCAATCTTCACATGATGCGCGAGCTGTTGAAGAAGGACGTCAAGTTCGTCGAGTGGGACGATGACAAGCAGATCTTCGTCCGCAACCTGTTCAAGCCGTTCGATGTGGCTTCCATCCGCATGGAATTCTCGAAGCCCATTCCTCGCCCTGAACTGGAGGGTGCGCCGGAAACACCGTCGGCCGCCGAGGCCCAGGGCCTTGGCGACGACAAGGTGTGGACCCGTGCCATCGTTGAGGTCGAGGCCAAGGACAAGGGCAAGGCCATCGGCAAGGGCGGTCGCAACATCGCGTCGATCCGTCGCATTGCCAAGCGGCATCATGAGATCGATGAGGTTCAGGTCGTTTGAGCGAAGCTCAAACGAATGAAGCTCATTGATAGCGACAAGCGCAGCGAGGAGCGTCGATGCTGCCGCCTCCGGGCGGCAGTATCGCATCGATGAAGTCCAGGTAGTCTGAGCGAAGCGAAGACTCCTGACCTTCGTCAAGTTCAACGAGCCACGAAGTGGCGAGCGGACCCCGCGGCCCGAAGGGCCGTGGGGGGAGATCGATGAAGTCCAGGTTGTCTGAGCGCAGCGAAGACAACGGACTTCATCGATAGCGAGGCGAAGCCGAGCGTCGATGCTGCCGCCTCCGGGCGGCAGTATCGCATCGACGAAGTTCAGGTCGTCTGAGCGAAGCGAACACCCTGGCCTTCGTCTAGCTCAGCGAGCCATGCAGTGGCGAGCGGACCCGCTCGAACCGACTTGCGGAAAGATCCAAGACGTTCAATCGGCCGTCCCTGACGGTTGTGCGGGAGGGGAGTGCAGCGAATACCATCTTGGCGCGCGTCTACATCGGTGAGCCGTGCCCCGCCGTCTACTCATCGATTGCTCGCAAGCGAAGCCTATCTAGGAACGGGTCCTTGCCGCGCTGAGCCCTTTGCCCCAAGCAGAATCCCTTCCGCTTTCAGTCGCCGTAATTTCGACCGAATCGGCTCGCCTACGGGAGGCGTTGCGTTTGGGCGAACCCAAAGTTGGCCAGGTCCTTTCCGTTGAAACGATGGATGAAGGCCTGCGTCTGGTTCGCGACGAACCGGTTGATGTGGCCTTCGTTGACTTGAGCCTGGCAGCCGGGCCTGGCCGGCCGCGGTGGCATGAATTTCGGGAAGCATGTCCCCGCGTTCCCATTGTGGGGTTCCTCGACCCGGGGACGCCCCCACGCGATCATGCCCAATTGACCCGGGCCGCCGAGGAGAACAATATTCTGCTCCTCTCGGAGGCAAGGTCGCCGCAGGTCAAGCAGGTGATGGTGGCGGCGATGGAGCGCAAGCGCATTGAGCGTCAGGTGGGCTTCCTCGTGGATCTGTTTGAGCGGCTTGAATACACATCCACCCTGAACGAGGCCCTCGCGCTGGCCTTGGAGGAGGTTTGCCAATTCGCCCAATGGCTGCTGGCCGAGGCGTGGGTGCCCACAGGGGACGGAGGCGCCCTGCGGTTGAGTCACGTGTGGTCCGCCGGCGATGAAGCAGTCGAACGGTTCGTGCAGTCATCGCAGGGGATGCAATTTGATCGGGGTGAAGGTCTTCCGGGAGCGGTTTGGGAAAGCGGACACGCAAGGACCCTCTGGGAGTTGAATGACCCGGAGCATTTCGTTCGTTCCGAAGCGGCGCGCAAGGCTGGCATTCGCAGCGGCATGGCCGTGCCCATTCCGGACGGCGACTCAACACTCGGCGTTCTGGTTTTCTTCATGGGAGAACATCGCGCTCCCGACGAGGCGTCGGTTCTGCTTGCGCGCGGAGTGGCCCGGCAACTGGGGTCGGTCGTGCGACGCCAACGGGACCGTGTCAGAATCGAGGAGCAATTGCGCGAGCTCGAGCAAAGCGCGGCGATCCAGAACGCGATCCTGTCGTCCATGCTGGAGCATATCTACCTCTTCGCGCCCGACATGCGTTACCTCTACGCGTCACCGGCCGGCGCCAGGGCCTTGGGCATGGAGCCGGGAGACATCGTGGGTCGAACGTGGCGCCAGGTGGGTTTGCCCGCCTCCCTTATGGAGCCCTTTGAGGAGGAGGTTCGTTCCGTTTTTGCAACCCGTCGGCCCCTGCGGGGTGAGTTGACTTTCCCCGTTGTTTCCGGCGAAGGGCGCTACAACTACATCCTGACGCCCGTGCGTGGGCCTGGGGATTCGGTTGACATGGTGACGTGCACCGTCCGTGACGAGACACACAGCCCCCAGATGCTGCGGGGCCTGCCTCGTGTCAAGGGCCAGCCGCTTGGCGAAACGTGAAGGGGTCCGCGCGGGAACCGGGAGGCAAATATGGGCTGCACGCTCGTGCGTGACCATCAATGACCAAAGCCGCCGTCATCCGGAGCCACGGGTGTGATGCGGCCCGCAAGTGCCCATAAATAGACGAAGGTGTGATGGTTGACCTGATGATCCTGGGACGGTCGGGCGCCATGGCGCTAGGGTTGGTGGGCCTTCTGCTCATGACGAGTTTGTCGGGCGCTTCCGATTCCACAGCATATGGGTCGGATCCGATCACGGCGGACGGGCGCACCTATGAGCCGGCCAGTGATGTCGTTGCCACCCTGGATGGTCGCTCGGTCGAATACCATGCCCGGGGCCCAGAGCCGCAGGGGCGCTCCGAGGTGCCCGGCGCGGTGCCCGTTTATCGACCGGCCGACCAACCGGTTGCGCGTGAGGCGGAACGTTACGGCACAGCCACGATCCTGATCAAGGCCTCCAGCGAGCCGGATGCACGGTCGTTGGGCCTGTTGTCCGTTGAGCCGACCGCCGCTCCTGGCTTCTGGGTGGGGCACGTGCCCGACGCCTTTGATGCGCCAGACGAGGCTGCCCGGATCGCGGCGGTTCCCGGCGTGGATGGAGCCACGCCGCTCTTGGCCCGCCTGCACGAGACACGCTTCACGCCCGATGATCCACTCTTCGGAAATCAGTGGCACCTTGAAAACACGGGCCAGGGGGGCGGAACAGCCGGCGTGGATGTGAAGGCCCCAACGGCCTGGGACACCGCCTCGGGGACTGGCGTTGTGATCTCGGTCATCGATGACGGCCTGCAACACACCCATCCGGATCTGGCGGCCAATTACGTTCCCGGCGTCAGCCGCAATTATTGCGATGCGAACACCGACGATCCTGCTCCCACGTCCTCCGGCGAGAGGCACGGCACGGCAGTGGCAGGCGTGGCCGCGGGAAACGGAAACAACGCACTTGGCATCGCTGGCGCGGCCTTCGACGCCAGCCTGGCGGGGCAGAAACTCATTGCTTGCGGCAACACGGATGCGATGGAGGTCGATGCGCTGGGGCTGTTCGCCGACACGATTGATATCTACACCAATTCCTGGGGGCCGTCCGACTCTGGCGCGTTGACGTCTGGTCCGGGGCCTGCTACCCGTGCCGCGATTGCGGACAACGTGGCCAACGGTCGGGGCGGCCTGGGGAGCATCTACCTTTGGGCCGGTGGCAACGGCCACGGCGACCAGGACAATGGCAACTACGACGGCTACGCCAACAACCGACACGTGATTGCCGTCGGTGCCATCGAAAACGACGGCACGCCCTCGTGGTACTCGGAGCCGTGCGCTTGTCTTCTCGTGTCGGCCCCGTCCTCGGGGGGCACGCGCGGAATCGTGACCACCGACCTGATCGGCGCGTCGGGCTACGATTCCAGCGATTACACGTGCAACGATGGCCAGGGCACGTGCTTCGGCGGCACCTCGTCGGCAACACCCCTGGTGGCCGGCGTCGTGGCCCTCATTCTCGAAGCCAATCCGGCCCTCTCCTGGCGGGAGGTCATGATGGTGTTGGCGGAAACGGCCACGCGCACGGGGCTCGAGCAGACGGGTTGGACCACCAATGCCGCCGGGTACATGGTTCACCCCCGATACGGGTTCGGGATGGTGGACGCCGCGGCCGCCGTGGCGGACGCCCAGACGCGCAGCCGCGATGTTCGCCTGGGGCCGTTGACCTCAACGTCGGCCGCCTGGTCCGACGGCGTTGCAATCCCGGACAGCACCTCCGCCTTCCCGACTCCCGGAACGGCAGTCGACATTGATGTGGAGATCCTGGGGGACCTGACCATCGAGCGGGCCGAGCTGACCTTTTCGGCTACGCACACGTACGAGAACGACATTCGCCTGGTCTTGACCAGTCCCGGCGGAACCGTTTCCGAGCTACTGCCCGGCCGGCCCGCCAACGCCGGCCAGAATTTCGTGGACTGGACCGTTTCGAGCACCCACTTCTACGGCGAATCATCGGCGGGGACGTGGACACTGAGCGTCCAAGACATGGCCACGCAGGACACCGGCACGCTCGACAGCTTCACGTTGACGCTCTACGGCACCGCCACGGCGGGCCCCAATCCCCTGGAAGGCTCGTGCACGTTGCCCGACGACGGCGTCGACTTCCGCCGAGGCGTCCTCTGCACGCTGATCGCCTCACTGGACCAGGACGCCGAGTTGGAAACCAAGAGTTCCCCAGGGCCATGCCGCATCTACGCCCTGACGGACCCCGGGCGCATTCGTCTGCGCGTTGGAGTCCAGGCGCCTGGTGGTTCGGAGATCGTGGCCTATTGCCGAGATACCGTCGTCGGCGAGGTGTCCGTGACCTTCGGCCCGGTTCCAGGGTAGCGCCGTCGTGCAACTTGTTGAACGCGGCGTTCAACCCCCCACCGCAGGCGTGATCAGCTTTGGCCACGCAGGAGCATGATACCATGCGGCTCCCAGCGGCGTGGGCCGCCCTCACTGCGGCCCTCATGGCCGCCGTACCGGTGGCTGGCGTCCACGTACCGGCCGAGGACATCCAGTGGGCGTGCGGCTTTGGCGGCTCAGGTCAGCGCGGCCACCCCGACAACTGCGGCATCAACCCGGTAAGCGACCCATCCTACGGTGCCGACTGGTTGTCCGGGTCCGACAGGGTGCTGGGTGTCGAGGTCAACGGCGACGCGAGGGCCTATCCGATTCGGGTGATGGACCAGCACGAGATTGTTAACGACATCATCGGCGGCGTGGCCGTGGCCGTGACGTACTGCCCATTGTGCGGTTCCGGCGTGACGTTCGTTCGCACCGTGTCCATCAACAACGAGCAACGGGTGCTTGAGTTCACGGCGAGCGGTTTCCTCTACAAGCACGACTTGGTCATGTACGACCCGCAAACCCACACGCTGTGGACGCAGATTCTGGGGCGACCCATCGGAACCCTGGTCGAGGGCCGCGTGTCGAACACGCACCTTGAGGCGCGCCTGGAGCCGCTGCCGACCCAGGTGATGAGCTGGGACGACTGGCGCGTTCTGCACCCGGCGAGCCTGCTCCTGGAGCCTCCCCGCGGCGCGGCGGCGTACGCGCGCACCGCGTACGCCGGGTACGGCGATTCCTGCCGCCTCGGCATCTCGGGCGAGAACAACTGCGACATCGCTGGCCTGCACCCGAAGGAGTTGGTGCTCGGAGTGGCGCAGGACGGCGGCCCGACGATCGCTTACCCCCTGTTTGCGCTGGGCAATGGCGTCCTGGTGGACCCGACCCGGGACCTTGTTGTCGTCGCATCGGGCGCGGGCTACGCGCAGGCTTACTCCGCTGGCGGTCGCAACTTCACCGACACGGGAGGCGTGTGGCGCGACGAGACCGGAGCCGTGTGGGACCTGGCATCAGCCGCCTCGGCCAACGGCACCCGACTGGACCCCGTGGAGGGGCTGGTTCTCTACTGGTTCGCCTGGAACGAACACCAGCCCGACACGGAGCTTTGGCTGCCCGCCGGCGCCGTTGAGGGGGCCAAGGAGCGGGACAACCAGACTCCTGGTCTGGGCGTGGGGCTGCTGGTCGTTGCCTTGGCCGTGGCTGCTGCCTGGCAGGCCCTGCTGCGTGTGCACGGGCGCAGGTGACCGGGGCCCCGGCCTCCCCGTCGGGCGGCATCGCACCATGCCAGCGGACCACGCCGGTCCACGGACCAACCCGACCCGCAGGCGATGGGCCACCGCTCAGGTTGCTGCATGGGAGGCGTCATCGGGGTCGCTGTCTTGGGGCGACGCCAGCCGGCGAGCGCGCTCCATTTGCAGGGCCGTACCCATGAGGATCACCCTCGACCCTACATCCAGGACGAGCAGGGGGTCATACCGACGCGGCCGCTGCTGGTCACCGGGCAACCTGACCCCCACCACCAATGCCCCGGTGGCTGCCCGGACGTCAACAGAACCCAGCGTCCTGCTTGCCCAGGCCGACCCGGGTTCGACCGTGACCTCCTCCACATGCGCCAGCTTGCTCTGGGCCGTCATGCGGAGCACTTCCCCGTGGCTGACAATCAGCGCCTCGGCGCGCTCCAGTTGGCCCGGATCGCCTAGGAGTACGAGCGTGTCGCCCACCTGGATCCTCTCATTGGCGTCCGGGTTGACAATTTCCACGCCTTTCCTCTGCACCACGGCCACCAGGCTTCCCGTGAGTTCCAGCAGTCGCGAATCGTGCAACGTCTGCTTGGCGAGGGCACTGCCCGCGGGTACCGATACGGCCGCAAACCGGACACCCCACGGGTGGTCCGCCAGCACCCGGTCCAGCACCGCGCCCGCCTGGGCCTCGTCTCCCAAGACCCGGCGCACCGCCTCCTCCAGGGCACCATGGAACGTCACCAGGCGCCGCCACGCCACCACGGCCACCACGGCCGCAATGGCCGCCGCGGCCGCCAGAACGGGCCACGCAACCGGCAGACGGACGGTCACCGGCACAAGCAACAGCGTCAGGGTGCCCGCCGCGGCAGCATCGACGAATCTCATGCGGATGCGCCCTGCCCCCGGCCGTTCGCCTTCGCGCAGTCCCACAACGCTCCAGGCCAGTTGGTGGTAGCCACGGTAAGCACTCACCAGCAGGGGCAGACCAAAAGCCAGCACCACGGCACCCACGCCGACCTGCACGATGGTCTCGTGGAGGGGCAGCGTGCGGACGCTGAAGGCGAGGAGCCACGGTGTGGCAACCGACAGAGCCACAAGCAGCAGACCATTAGCCACCAGCCTCCGAACTGCGCCCTTGCGGGCACCATCGTCAACCTCCTGCGCAGGTCGCAACTGGCGCAGGGCAACCCCCAGCCAGACCACCGGATTGCGCAGCCGCCGCGGCAAGCGCCAGAAGCCGCGTTCAATGCGTTGCGCGTTGGCCATCAGCACCGCCGAAATGGGTAACGTAAGAACCATGGCACCCACCACCGTCGCAAGCAGGTTGGGGTGCGCGATGCCCGCTCGTCCGGCCACCGCGGCCAGGATCAGGCCATATTCGCCCACCGCTCCCACGGCGAACGCGCAGCGCAGCGACTGGCCCAGGTTCATTCCGGAAGCAATCGCTGCGACCGTATTGACGGCGAACTTGCCCGCCAGGAAGGCGCCCAACACCCCGACCAGCAGGATGGGCTCCCGCAGCGTCGGCCCCAAATTGACGGCCAGGCCGGACGCGAAGAAGAACACCGCCACGGAAGCGTCCCTGAGACCTTGCAACGAGTTGCGTGTCACCACGCGACTGCCGGCCTCGGCGGCGGCAACCCCCGCCGCAAAGGCACCCAATTCAGGCGTGGCGTAGCGTGCGCCAAGGTACCCGAAGAGCGCCACCACCCCGAGGCCCCACAGCACCAGGAGTTCGTGGGCATGGGTGCGGGACACGAAGTCCAGCAGGCGGGGCACGACCAGCAGGGCGCCAGCAGTCAGCAGGATGATGGCAATCAGCAAGCCGATGGCTTCACCCGCCAGCGGCCAACCGGGGCGGGAGCCGACGACCAGAAGGGGCACCATGGCCAGCAGCAGGCCGGAGACCAGATCCTCCACCACCAGCAGTCCGAGAACCCGCTGGCGGGTGGCAGGCAGGACGCCGGCGGCGTTGGACAGGCGATCGCCCAGCAGCGTGGACGAGACCGCCACCGCCGCACCCAGCACCAGGCTTTCGGCAAACGACCACCCCGCAAGCCGCGCGATGCCGGCAATGAGCACCAGGGGCACCAGCGTGTGGAACGGAACCGTCCAAGCGGTCGCCGCCGCCGCCCGCCGCAGGCGCACCAGATCCAGTTCCAGGCCAATGAAGAACAGGAGCACCAACACGCCCAACTGGGACAGCCGCGCAAGTGTCTCGGGGTCGAGCACGGCGGGCCCCAACAGGGACGGCGAGAGAAGAATCCCGGCGCCCAGATATCCCACCACCGGCGGCAGGCGCAGGAGGTGGGCAAGCAAGCCGGCACCTGCCAGTGAAAGTGTCGCGAGGGCGGCGCTCTCCAGCAGCGGGTCGACCACGCGGCGCGCAGGCGGCCCACCGCTAAGTGGCTTCGCTGACCGCTGGCTCGGAGGGCACCTCGGTTGGACGCGGCCCCGCCAGTTGCCGAGCCCGCCCGATCTGCAGGTGCGTACCCATGAGAATGAGCCTCGTGCCAGGCGTCAGGATCAAGGTTGGGTCATAGCGCCGGGGGCGTGCACGCTCCCCGGGGCGGCAAATCCCCACGACAAGTGCGCCGGTGCTGCTGCGCACATCGACACCGGCAAGGGATTCGTTGGCCCACTGGCTTCCGGCCTCGATCATGACCTCCTCCACTTGGGCCAGCCGGCTCTGGGCGGTCAGACGAAGCGCTTCCCCGTGGCTGACCACCAGCGCCTCGGCGTGTTCGATCTGCGCCTGTTCTCCCATCAGGACCAGCGTGTCGCCGGGCAGCAGCACCTCATCTGGTCGCGGGTTGACAATCTCCTTGCCCCGCCGCTGGACCACGGCCACCAGCACTCCGGTCAGTTCCGCCAGGCGGCTGCCGCGCACGGTCTGCCGGGCAATGGGCGAGTCGGGGGGAATTCCGACTCCCACGACCCGAACCCCCCAGGGATACTGGCGCATGGCACGATCCAGCAGATCGGTGGCTTCCGTTTGATGGCCCAGCACCCTGCTGATGGCTGTCTCCAGGGCGTCGTGGAATCCGACCAGTTGCCGCCATGCCACTGCGGCGACCACCGTTGCGACCACGGCGCCGATGGCCAGGACCGGCCACGCGAAAGGTGCACTGAGCGTGATGGGAATCAACACCAGAACCGCGGTCAGCGTAACCACAGCGTCCACGATGCGGGTGCGTACCCGCCCCGCGCCGGCCCGCTCTCCGGGCCGCAGGCCCACCAGGCTCCACACCAGATCACGGTAGGCCCGGTAGCCGCCGCGCAGCAGGGGCAGAGCAACGGCCAAGGTCAGCCCCAGCACGCCCACGGCCACGACGGTCTCGTTCACGTCGGCCAGTTGCTCTTGCAGCATGGGGACCGACCAGGCTGTGATGAAAAGCAGCCCGGCCAGCACCAGGAGGTTGGCCAACAGGCGCCGCGCGTGGCGCCGCAAGGGATGGCCTTCCGAGGCGGCCCCCTGTTTCACCCGCCGCATGGCCTGCACGAGCCAAACGCCCAGGTTGCGCGCCCCAGCGGGCAGGCGGTGCTGGAGCTTGGCCAGCTTCTCGGCGCGCAAGAGCAGGAGCGGCGACACCACCAGCAGGATGAGCAGCGCTCCAACCACGGTGGACCGCATGGTGGGATGCGCGATCCCCCCCGCCTCGGCGACAGCCAGCAGGATGAGGCTGAATTCACCAATGGTGCCCAGGGCCAGGCCCACGCCGAGGGAGTCCACCAGGCGCAGGCCGCTTCCAGTGGCGGCGGGCACGTGCACGAGCAGCTTCGCGAAAAGGAAGACGCCAGCGACCGCCAGGGCCATGAAGGGGGAGGCTGCCAATTCAGCGATGTCCACCGCCATGCCCGTGGCCAGGAAAAACACCGCCAGCGCCAGATCGCGAACAGCGGAAAGGGAATTGCGCACCAGATACCTGCTCCCCGCCTCGGCGGCCACGACGCCGGCCGCCAGGGCACCCAGTTCCGCCGAGCCGACCAGGTGGCCCACATAGCCGGCACCCAGCACCATCGCCACGGTCAGGAGAACAACCAGTTCGTGCTGGTGCATGCGGGTCACCGCGTCCAGCACCCGGGGGAGAATCAGGAGGGCCAGCCCTGCGGCGACGATGAGTGCGAAGACCAGAAGCCCCATGGCCCGCAGCGGGTCCAGCCACGTGCCCCCGGCCCCTCCCGCTAGGCCGACGAGGATGGCCAGCAGGGCGGCGGCGGCAACATCCTCGGTGACTAGGACACCCAGGACCCGTTCGCGGGCCTTGCTTGGCACGTGCCGCATGCTGGTGAGCCGTTCACCAAAGAGCGTGGATGAGATCGCCAGAGCCAGGCCCAGCGCCAGCGATTGGGTCACCGTCCAGCCAACCAGTCGCCCCAGACTGAACAGGAGGGCCGCGGGAACCAGGACATCGAAAGGCAGCAGCGCCGCCCCGGAGCGAACCGCGCTGGTGAGACGCTTCAGGTCCAGTTCGAGCCCGATCAGGAAGAGGATGAACAGAACGCCCATCTCGGCTCCCGTCTCGATCAGGGATTCGGGCACGACGCCTGCACCCAGCGCATGCGGCGAAGCAGCCACCCCCACGGCAACATAACCAACAGCAGTTGGGAGCTGGAACCGATGCGCCACGGCCCCAGCCATCGCGAGCGCCAACCCTACAAGGGCGACGACGGCGATGACGCTGGTGACCACGCCCAATGATGCTGAGTCTGCGCCTAAGCGGCTTCGGTTGGAGGCCAGCCGTGCCCCATGGCGAGCGTCTGCTCCAACCATGCTTGGATGGCTGGGGCGGGGCGCAACCCCTCCGCCCCGGCGACCCGCTAACCCGGCCGGCTGACCCAAGTAGCGAAAAACCGAACCTTCGTGGCCGGCCACCTTGGAATCGGAACGGCTGCCGGCGTGGGCCTGGAGTTTCGTGGCATTTCGCTTCTCCGACGGCATGAGCCACGCCCTCATTCCCCTGGCTGCCCTGCTGATCTACGACCTGCCCATCTGGGCCGTGGCTGCCACATCGGCGGCAATGAATCTGGTGGGCGTTCCGGCGGCAAGCCTGTGGGGTCGCATCATGGAACGGGGGCGTGGCCGCCGTCGCCTGGCGATCGCGGGCTTCTCGACGGCCGCCGTTGGCATGGGAGTCATGGCGGCCCAACCACCGTTTCTGGGCTTCCTGTTCGGTGCCATGATGTGGACCGCCTTCGGCATCGCCACGGCGCCCGCCGCGTCGGTGCTCGTCCTGGAGGGCGTTCCCCGCCGCCAGTGGGCCCGCGCCACGGGCCGCTTGAGTCGCCACACCGGCTACGCCTATCTGGTCGGCGCCTTGCTGACGACCGGGTTTGGGCTGGCCCAGTTGTTGAACCTGCGAATCATCATGGTCGTGGCGGCCCTCATTTCCGTGGGCGCCGGCCTGGCCGCTCTCAAAACCATTCGCCGCGCCGGGCCCGATTACGAGGCCCCGTCGGCGCGCTACGATGAAGAATCCATGAAGCAGGCGCAGCGGCGCTTCGAGCGACCGGTGTTCCTGCCGGCGCGGCTGCGCCACCGGCTTCGCATGTCGGTTGAAACCCGGCAGGCCCCGGCCAACCTCTGGCTCGCAGCCATTGTCCTTCTGTTTGCCGGCAGCAGCGCCTTCTTCGCGGCCTACCCCGGCCTGCTGCTGGACCGCACTGGCCTCGCCGCGGGCATGGTTCTGTTGGCCCAGCTTCCATCCCATGTGGCAACACCCATGTCGTATCCGTGGGCGGGCCGCCTTGGTGAAGCCCAAGGGGAGGTTTCCGTGATCGGACTGGGCCTGCGCATGCGCCTGCTTGCCATTCCGCTCCTGGCCGCGGGAACACTGTACGGTGCCTTCCTCGGCGGCTGGGTGCTGGCCCTGCTGATTCCGCTGCACGCCCTGGTGGGCGTGGGCTTCGCCTTCTTCCAGATCAACACCCCGTGTGTCCTGGCGCACTTGCACGAGCCCCGCCGGGGGGCAGGCGTTGGAGCCTTCCACGCAGCGACGGCCACGGGCACGCTGGTGGGTTCGACGCTGGCGTTCCTCCTGCTCCTGACGCTACCACCGGGCTGGCTGGCGGTGGCGTCGGTGTTGCTGCTGGTGCTGGGGACCAGCCTGGCGGGCCGTGCCGGTCGGGCCACGCCGACGGCGTAACCTGCCAGCGGGCCGCCGGCTAGCGAGCGCTTCCCGTTTTCAGTTCGGCGGCCGGCCAGAGGAACCCCCGGGCCCGTCCCCCTGGTTGCCCGACCCCATCCAGCCGTGCCTGGAGCCCCCCGGCTGGGGAGCGCTGGGCGGGGCGGTTCCAGGAGGAATGCGCTTCTCTTCCGCGCCAGCGGCAACGTAGTACCCGAAGAAACCCACTCCGAGCCCGATGCCGTAGGCGCCGAAGAGGACGGGCGTGGCAAACAGCGACGTGATGGCAGCCCCACCCACGACACCCAGCACCGCCGACAGGTCTGACAAGCCAACGGAACCGCTCTTCCAGCGCAGGGTTCGGTAGGTGACCCAGCCGACCACGGCGCCAAAGGCGGCGGCGCCCGTGCCGGCCACAACCGCTTCCGCCGTCGTCACGTGGGCGGCCCCCGGAGTCGCAGGGCGTTGGAGCCATGCATGGTGTAGGCGAGTCCCATCAGGTTTCCCTTGCCCACCAGACGACGCCGTGCGTTCTCCATCGCCGTTCCGGCGTCCGTGCGTGCGAAGGAATCCATGAAGGTGGTGGCGACCTCGGCTGCCAGCCGCTGGGAGACCGGCACCTCGGTTCCGACCACGCCCGCCGCGTTGGCGCGCATGAAGGCGTCCACGAGGTTGACCAGATCCCCGGGCTTTAATGCCGCGGATTCGCAGGCATTCATGAAGACCAGCGGACGGGCATGCCTCCAAAGCAATCCGTCTGCGCTGGTGCGGCGAAGGAAATCCAGCGCACGAGGCGTCAGGTGCCCACCGGCGCCCACGTCCAGGTAGGGCTGCCCGTTGGCGCCGCCGTGACCGTAGCAGTACAGAACCTCCACGCAGTCCTCGCCGATGCGGCGCGCCAAGTCGTGGAACTGGTCGAAGCGCTCCACTCGGAAGCCGGGCAGGATCTGCACCAATTCGTCGACGTGGCGGCGCGTCAACTGGGGGTCCCCAAGCGCCTGGCTGGTGCCGGCAACAAGACAGGGCCCCCGGCTGCCTGCCCTGATTTCGAGGCACGTCGTGCGGTCGCCGGGGAGGTGGGGCGGCTGCTCGATGGCGTGGCGCAGACCCCAGAACCCCATCGGGCAGAGGGTGTTGGGTGGGTGGTGGCTGCCGGCGCCACCAGCGGCGGCAGGGCAACGCACCACCAGCCCTTGCCCGGATGCGATCGCCTCGGCGGTCGGACACGGAACCAGCGGCCCGAACTGGGCATCGAGGGGGATGTCGTAGACGAGGGCCCACGGGAAATGGAGCGTACTGCTGCGCGTGCGTGCAACCTGGAGGCGGGCCGGGGCGCCTGCCAGCAGCCGCTGCAAGCCATCCAACCCGGCGTTTTGATCCAGCGCCATCCATAAGTCAACCCCCAGCAGGGCCAGTTCCTCAAGATCGCGGGCGAACGCAGCACCGGACTTGCTGTTGTCCAAGGCCAACAGATCGGCCCAGGTGCCGGGGTCCGCGCTTGGGTCTCCGTCGATGTGGACGGTGAACAGCCGCTGGCGGGCACGGTCGATGGCGGTGGCCACTTGGGCTTCGGTGAGTTGCATGACCGCCACCTCTTGGTCGGCGCCATTGACGACCACCCGGTGGGTGCCGTCGGTGTCGTTGGTGAGGATGCTCACGGTTTGCTCCGGCAGCCCATCCAGGTCCGCCAGATCATGGGAAAGGGAGTAGTCTACCATCGCCTCCTGGGCGGGCCCTGCGTCTGTCCCGGCTCCAACTTGAACCGTTACCGCATGGGATTGGACTACGTTTCGCCGGTAGTAGACGGCCAAGCGCAGTTGGGCCCGCCCTGGCCGGCGCGGAGCCACGAGCGGAATACGGGCGGCCGCCGGGGCGTCGTGGCCGCGGCATTCGTCGGCTCCGCTGCACGAGCAGGCCCAGCCGCGACCCGTGGCCGGCAGGAAATACCGGTGAAGGCTCGAATCCACCTGGAATTCGTTGCTGGCCGCCAGAATCTGGAGGGCATGGCCGCCGGCCCGCTCTGGCAGGCGCTCCGATGGGAACGGATGCGCCCCAGCATCGTGAACAATGCTGGAATCCAGCAACGGGCCGATATCGACCACCAGATCGTAGCGCTGCCCCGGCTCCAGGGCGATGTTGCCCAGGGGCTCCGCCTCGTCGGGCCGGCCGAAGGAGACGTTGACGACGCGAGCCTCGGGGCGAGGAGGCGCAGCCGATGGCGGCGTGGCCGCCGGGTGCTCGCCCCTGTACGCAGAAGGCTGTTCCCCCTCTTCCCAATCCAGATCTTCGGCATCCTCGTCGAAGTCGGCGTCTTCCAGTTCTAGGTCGCCCGCATAGGGGACTTCGCCGAAGGACTCCCTGCCCTCCGAGTCGTCGTCCAGCGGGGGCATGTCTGCCGACGCACGGGCCCGATGCCTAGGCACCTGACGGTCCATGTCGTCACCATCATCACGGTCTGGCCCGGGGGCCCGAGCCCCGGCGCGTGATGCTTGCTGTGGGCGTGTGCCGGGTTCCGATCCCGGCGGAATCCTTGCGGTAATGACACGTCGTTGCCGGACCGCCCTGACCAAAATCCAGGACCCCGCGCCGACGACCACCGCCAACACGGCCAGCCCCACGAGAACCTCCATCGACGGCGCCGCGGGATCGGAGTCCGTCTGCGCCAGTTCCGGGTCCATCGGCGGGGTCACTTTGGGGGCAACTTCGACGGCCGTCGGCGGATCCAGGACCACCTCGTCTGCACCCCCCGCCGTGGATGCCTCCACGACGCCCCACAGCCGGTCTAGGACGTGAGGCGTTCCAGCCGCCAAGAGCGTCATCTCATAGGTAGCACCCGAAAGCGGCGCGTCCGCCGACACGCTGGCCTCCAGTGCCATGGACTGCCCCGCCTGGACCCGAACGTCCGCGGCCAATTCTGCAGCGAGGATGTCTCCATCGGCGTCGTCAAGGACGCGCAGGAATGCATCGTAACGCAGGGTCAGGTTTCCGACGTTGGCGACCCTCGCATCCATCACGACCAGCAAGGCGTCGTCCTGCACGACGCGGGCGCCCTCAACGAGCCCCCGCAGCTCCTTTGGGTCCGCGACCTGGAAAACCATGTCCACCAACGTCCGGACCGGATCGCACTCCGGCCGGTCTTCAGGAGCCAGGGTCATGACGCCATCAGACCAGCCCGGCGAAGCCGCCCCGGAGGCCGCGACGGTTAACCGCAGGGACCCCGATTGGCCGGGCGCCACATCCAAGGCGGATGGATCGGCCTCAACGATCACGCCGGCCGGGGCTTGGAAACTGACTGCCAGGCAAGCCAGGCGTGTGCCGTCGTTGTGGACATCCAGCACGAGGGAATCCGGGTACGAACTGCCCCGGATCAGCGGCGGATCGGTGAACGCCGCATCGCCTGTGACCGTGAGCGTGCTGCCCTGGGCGCAAGCGACCCCCGGGAGAACGACCAACAGAACGAGGGCTGAAAGCCCCGCCGACCGGACGCTCCACAGCCGATGCATGTGCCCAATACACCTTCCGTTATTGAAGTCCTTGCGGGAACGCACCCCGCTTGCTCGATCGCCCGTCGTCGTCCGCCCGCGGGCAGCTATTGACCACAACCGCCAAGTCGCGCCCGCAATCCTGTCCGGCAATGCTTCCGCGCGCCATCGTCCTGTCGCTCCTCTTGGCCGCAACCCTGGCGGGCTGCGTGTCTGGGGACGAACCAGCCCCATCCCTGTTCACCACCCCCGACAACCCCATTCCCGTGGAAGATGACACGGGCACGCACAGCCACCGGGACCCCACCCAGCACCGGTTCGCCCTCAACGCCACCCTGCTGGGGCACGACAACCTGCAACGCTTCGGAGCCAGCACGGAGGCCGTCGTGGGCGCCCATGCTCTGGCGATCCACGAGAACCTGTTGGCGGTGGCGGTCAACGGCGGCGACAGCGACCAAGGCCAGCAGGGCTTCCATCTCTACAACGTCAGCGACCCGCAGCACCTCCAGCACCTGTCCTTCTGGGACGCAGGCGTGCCCGTCAACGGCGACCGGACCATTGCCTTCAGCGGCGACGGCAAAACCGTGTTCCTCGGCTTCGAGGGCGCCGGCATCAAGCCAGGTGTCGCTGCCATCGACGTCAGCGACCCCGTCAACCCCCAGCAGGTGGCGTTCTGGGACGACCCGCAGGACTTCGGCAGCCACACCATCAGCGCCGGCGTCGTGGGCGGCGTCCAATACGTCTTCAGCCTCGCCGTCGGCGTCAACATCCTGCGCTACGACGCCGAAGGATTCGCCCTGGTTGGCAAGTACGTCGCCGCCGACGGCCTCGGGCTCCTGGACGCGTACCAGTTCATCGACCCCAGCGACCCCGAGAACGGCTACGCCCGCACGTACGCCATCCGCACCCTGTACGGCCACGACATGAACTTCTACCAGGACCCCGACACCGGCATCCCACTCCTCTTGGTCGCCTACGCCTACGACGGCCTCAAGATTCTCGACATCAGCCAACCCACCGCCCCCATCCTCCTGGCCAACTGGATGCCACCGGCCGACAGCGAACACAAGCACTACACCCACAGTGTCACGGCCGAGCGCACCGCCGACGGCAGCCTCATCATCGTCGCCGGCAGCGAGACGTTTGAGGACCAGAACAACCACATCGCCAGCCCCATCTGGATCCTCGACGCCACCCAAGTCGTCCTCGAAGACACGGCCAACCCGGTGCACCTCAGCACCTGGCGCAACCCCAGCGAAGCCCCCGCCGGCCGCCTCGGCCTCAGCGTCCACTTCTTCCGCCAACAGGACGGCATGGTCTACCTCAGCCACTACCACGGCGGCGTCTGGGCCATCGACATCTCGACCCCCGAACTGCGAAAAGCACCACGAAACGCCGGGTACATCATGCCCGTCCCCGAGCATGCGACACCGGTGCCCGAAGACTGCTGCATTGGCTGGGACCTTGACGGAGCACCCATGGTGTTCGACGTTGAGGTTTCTCGTGACGGAACCGTGTTTGCGGCGGATTTGGTGCAGGGTGTCACAAGCATCAGATTCGACTGATCCGGTGTTGAATCGAATAGGCCAAGGCCTGTTCGATTTCACCTATCCCTTGCCATTCATTCCAAGACCTGGCCACCCGGCCAGGAAACAACCACATGAAACAAATCAAGATGGCCAGCACCATACTCGCCGTGATGCTCGTGGGAACCGTGCCAACCTACGCCGCCGACGCACCCCCCAGCTCCGACTCCTGCAACCAAGCCATTGACCAAGCACTCCTGATCTTCGAAGGCTTCGAGGACACCGTGCCGCCTGAAGTCGCAGGGCCGGAACTGTTGCGCGTGTACGAGGCGTGCCGGACATCACCGACCCACCTAGCCAACTCGTCATCACCAGACATCACTGAACAAGCTGGCAGCGTCGTCCAAACGGCAACCGATCGACTGGACAAAACCAGTGCGCGAAAGTGCGCGGGCACGGTCTATGGGCTGAGTATCCAGAGCTGGAAAGACACCGTCTGGCTAAGGGGTCGCGAGATCACCGTGCCGGTGGGCCCAGGCAAGGGGGTTGTCGAGGAAATAACGGTTCGATCCGATGGCACTGTCAAGAGCGGGACCGGGGTCTTAACCAGCAACATGGATTACCTCGTCGCCGCGGGAGGATGGACCGCATGGGAATGGAATTTCATCCCTATGGGCTTCACGAACACGGCCGCTACCGCAGTCTGCAAAGGAGACACACTGAAGCGCCTTAGCATCAATATTGAAGGAACACCCTTGGGCTTGCCGACTGATACGATCTTTAAGATCAGCGCCAAAGCGACGCTAACTGCCGCAACCGCCGCAGTTGACACCGCAACGATTTCCTAGTCGTCCGCCGACCCTCATCGCTCCTCCCGCCCCCGGAAAAATCATGAATGAGAAAAAAAAGCTGGTGGTTACCTTGCTCATTGTGAGTCAGGTCTTGGTGGGTTGTATTAGCAATCCGCCCCCTGTGCTGGAAAGCCCAGAACTCAAGGCCATCACAATTGAGCAGGATCACAGCGCGATGCTGCGCACCACCCACAATTTTGTTGTGCTGGAGAACACAACTGCCACGATAACGCTTGAGCGCACCCCGTTGCGCACGGCAATCGGCGACGACGCCCAATCGGCGTGCGGAGTACTATCATTTCGCATGCTGGACGCCTCCGGCGCCCTACTGTACGATGCAGGCGGCTCCTGGTCCACCAATGCGGGGCGCCTCGCGTACGCCCGCTGGGGCGACCAATACACGTCGTTGAATGGGTCAGGTAGCGACGAGCACATCAACCCCTACGTCCCAAGCATGACGATCCACAACCTTTCGCTCCCCGCCGGGGCGTTCGTCGCAGTTGATGTCGCGATGATCACCTTTGGCCAGCCCGACCTGGCACTTTCCGCCATGGCAGCGCCAGATGATCTGGGGGCACTCGCACCGGTTTCCATCGACCGCGCCCCATTCACATGCGGGGCTCATCTTAGCGACTTCGAGGGCCAGCACGCAACAGTGGGATTGCCCATCGCTGCTCGCGCCATCGTTGAGGCCAAGCATGATTTCGCCATCAACACCACGTTTGACGCAGAAGTAAACGTGGTGCCACGACCTTACGGACAAGTGTTTCGACCCAATATGGGAGTCTGTGGCGTAGAGCTTTGGCTCGGCGAGGAGCGAATCGGCGCCGACAGCGGCGTCATGGAAATGTGTCGGATAGAAGCCAACAACGTGCCGGCGCAAGGGAACCAAACGTTGTCGGTGTTGGTCCGGGACACGGCAGGGTGGAGCATTCTGGTCGACTATTTCGTCACGCAGCGCCGATAGGGATCGTCGAGCGTGCCAGCTCCAGTGGCGGAGGCAGGACCTCGGCAGCCCGCCCATGCCCCGCAAACCTACAACGGCTAGCCAAGCGCGTGCCGCCGGCTACATCATGCCCGTCCCCGAACACGCCACGCCGGTTCCCGAGGAGTGCTGCATCGGGTGGGACCTCGACGGAGCGCCCATGGTGTTCGACGTTGAGGTTTCTCGTGATGGGACCGTGTTTGCGGCGGATTTGGTGCAGGGTGTGACGAGTTTGAGGTTTGGGTGAGCGACGGCACCGGCCTCGGCTAGACCGTGATCACGATTTCGTTGCCGGCGGCATGCAGGTGTTTGTCGCGCCCGTGCCGGTGGGCCTCGATGAGCCCATAGGATTCCAGATACGCCACGTCGCGGCTGACGTTCTTGGCGTCCCGCTTGAGGTGCTGTGTCAGTTCCTTCACGTTCGCTACGCCGAGTTCGCGCAACGCGTCGAGGATTCGCAGGCGCGTCGCCGTCAGGCGACTCAGGTCGTTCTGGTCCAGGACGAGGATGTCATCAAGGGTCATGTCGTCGTCCAGGCGACTCGGGTCTTCATCCAGTAGATCGAGATTGAACAAGGCGTCCTGGGCATCCATGTCGCCCGCTTCGGCGCGGCCTTCCAACGACTCGCGATCCTCGTACTTGTGGAGGATGTGGTCCCTCAATTGACGGCCGGTCAGACGCCGGCGGATTCGGATTTCCATGTCTCGATCACCTCCACTAGTTTTGCCAGGTCGAACGCATCGTACTTGTCGTGATAGCGCCGCATGACGGCTTCGGCTTCCTGCGCGGACTCGACGGCTACCGCCGCCAAGGGTGCGCTGCTCTCCGGGTGATGCACGTGCGTGCCCCCGTGGTGCCGGTGGTTGTAATGGCAGATCCTGTAGCCGCGCACGAGGTCGAGCACCGACCATTCGCCGCGAACCGATACCTGCCGACGCAACCTCAGCTTCACGATTGGTCTACTACGCCATGTGTTGTCCAACTACTTAACGATTGGTCTGATGGGCCAATCGGGAGGCGGCGTGGGGTAGGGTGGCGGTTGCGTTCACGCGCTGAGTGGAGCGAGGTCGTGTTGAGCCATTGGCTAGCGAGCCGGCATCAGATACCCTGTCAATCTACATCCCAGGGTTGCTGGATTCTGCCCCAGACCTGAACCCGGTTGTCGTGTGGCTGAAGGGTTCGTCGAAGGATGTCTACTGCGTCTCGGACAACCTCCATCGCATCCGTTTTGCCCGTCGTGCATTTTACGAGCCAGCAGAGGTTAGGTAGGTTTCCATAGCCATATGGCCGCCCTTGGATCGGGTCGCTGCGCCACGCATCAAGGCCCAAGCGAAGGGTTCGTTCTGCATCTTGTTTCATGAGGCGTTCGCATAGTGGTTTGAAGCCGGTTCCCCATCCGCGAGCCATCTTAGATATCGAGAATGCGTTTGCAGCGGCTTGCCAACCAGCATCGGGGTCCATTTTCATAATTCGATCCAGTATTGAAAGCGCATGGCCTTGGTAAGCTCCATCTTTGCTTGACCAAAGGTCATGGAAGCCATCGGTTAGCTGGCCAACGTGTTGATCCAGTAAGTCTTGACAGAATTCTTCTGCTTGGATTGCACGTCCGATGTTAGTTGTGGGCACCCAAGGTTTGGGCGCATGTGGATCTTCCTTCAATTGAATCGAATTCACCAAGTGGGGTGCATGGAGTGCGGCGAGGGTATGAAAACGCTCCAGGTCTTGCTCGTCGAACCGATCGCTTACATTGTGGTCGTCAACCGCTTCTTGGAGCAATTCACGGCCTGCTTCGACATCGCCCCTTTGGATTGCCTGTTCGGCAAGAAGAGTTAATCTGGCAGCCTTCGTGCCTTTCCAATCAGGGGTTGATTGGCGAACAACGTTGAGCATCGCATCCCATTCATCGGCGTCAAATGTGCTCCTGTTACGGATACTCCAGTCGGTCAGGGTATCGCGTGTTTCAGGATGGTCCGTTAGATCACGCGCTGTGTCCAAGTCCACGAGGTCGAGGTCAAGGAATTTCTCAAGGATCTCGCCTTCTATCCACCGTATTCCCTTGCCGTCCTCCGTAACTCTGTGGAGGTGCCTTGACCAGTTGAGCAACTGAATCGCTAAGCCTACGTTGTCCGCTAGCTCGGGGTCAGCCGCTAGAAGTGCTTCCCAAACATCGAAGAGGAACGAATCCTTACGGTGCCCGTATCGGAAACCTCGGTCCAGGCCAGTTTCAAAGCAAGATTTGGCAAGGTCTCGATGCCCCATGTTCGCTGCTTCGATTGCAAGATCGACGAGGTCACTGCATGGCCCAAACTCGTCCGGTTGCTGCGCGACGAACTCGTGGCGCCTGGTGGAGATTTCCTTGTTGGCTTCGTCGTGGTCTAGGTTTTTCCATGCGATTTGCTCCAGTCGAGACGCCAACTTATTCAAGCCTGCATCCCGCGCTGCTTGCACCATCTCTTTCGGCATTGAGAAACTTCCCCCGGCAAGAGCGATACGGCTCTCTAGTGTAGTGTGGTCTTTATTCAGCCACGAATGGGCAAGGCCTTA